>JBJMLJ010000476.1:0-3064 GCA_045805365.1 Thermoleophilaceae bacterium | reverse complement strand
TAGACGCTGAATGGCTTGCCCGCCAGTGTTTTTAGGCGGGGGATATGCTCTCCGGCGTTAATTGCGGCAACGCCGACGTAGGAGGCGCGCTTGTTCGGTTCGATCGTCGTAGGCACCGATGGTTCGGACACCGCGAAGGAAGCGGTGCGCCAGGCGACCGAGCTGGCAAAGCGGGTCGACGCCAAGGTCCATCTCGTAAGCGCCTATGAGCCCGTGCCCGAGGGCCGGCTCCGGGACGAGCGGCAGCAGATTCCCGAGGACATGCAGTGGATGGTCAACCCGCGCGAGGACGTGACCAACACCCTCGACGCGGCGGGCAAGGACCTCGAGCAGGCGGGCGTCGAGGTCGACACCCACGCCCGCGAGGGCGACCCGGCCGACGCGATCCTCGACGTGGCCGAGGAGCAGCAGGCCGGACTGATCGTGGTCGGCAACAAGGGAATGACCGGCGCCAAGAGGTTCCTGCTCGGCAGCGTGCCGAACAAGGTCTCGCATCACGCTCCGTGCAGCGTGATGATCATTCGGACGACCTAGGACCTCACTTCCGGCGCTTGCGGCGGGACCGGCCGCGCCCGGCCCCGAGTAGCGCCCCAGAGCCCCAGCCCCTAGTGCCTAGCTCCCAGCGCCTAGCTACTTCCTGAGCGCTGCCGCCGCGTCGATAAGCCCATACCCGTACCGCACGTCGAAGCCGGGCGGGCCGATGTCGCGGGCGGTGCGCTCGATGAGGTCCTGGATCGCGCGGGGCTTGGGGTGGCGGCCCAGGCGGTGGGTGCCGATTATCAGGGCCGCCAGGCCGGAGACGTGGGGGGCGGCCATCGAGGTGCCCTCGTAGCCGCCCGGCAGGCCGAAGCGGCGGATGCTCGACGTGAAGGTCTGCTGGTAGATGTCCCGGCCGCGGCCGCGGGAGCATTCGCGCAGGTCCCAGTCGTTGTCGTCGTTGGGCGCGTTCGCTCCGCCGCCCGGGGCGGCGACGTCGACATCGCGGCCGGCGTTCGAGTAGTCGGCCTCGCAGCCGGAGTCGGTGGTGGCGGCGACCGCGATCACGTCGGAGGCGCGGGCCGGGTAGGCGACCACGCTGTCGGCCTGGTTGCCGGCGGCGGCCACTACGGTCACGCCGCGCTTGCGCGCGTAGTGGAGCGCGCGCACGACGTCAGGAATCTGCGACGCGCGCACCGATGAGTCGAACTCGAGGCTGAGGTTGATGACCTGCGCGTGGTGGCGGGTGGCCCAGCGGATGGCGCGGGAGATGGCGATGGTGTCGCCGGCGCCCTCGGCGTCGAGGACCCGCACCGGCATGATCCGCGCCCGGTAGGCGACGCCGGCCGCGCCGATGCGGTTGTTCGTGCTCTCGGCGATCGTGCCCGCGACGTGCGTGCCGTGGCCGTTCAAGTCGAACGGGTAGTGGTCCTCGTCGACGAAGTCGTAGCCCCTGACGAAATGGCGCAGGTCGGGCACGCGCCGGTAGCGCTTGAAGTTGCGGTAGGCGACCCCGGTGTCGAGCACGGCCACGACAGTGCCGCGGCCGCCCGGCGAGCCCATCCTGCGGGCGAGCGACCAGGCGTCGGGCATGTGGATGCCGTAGGTGCCGGAGAAGTTCCACTGGAGCCGGAAGCCGGGATCGTCGGGATAGAGCGCGGCCGCGTGGGCGACGTAGTCCGGCACCGCGTAGGCGACCTTCGGATCGGCGTTCAGCTCGGCGGCCGTCTGACGCACCGACTGGCCGTCGTCGACCTGGACCTGCTTCGAGCCGCCGGGCAGGCTGCGCTCCGCCTGGACGCCCGAGAACTCCTGGACCGCTCGCTGCTCGTTCGGCGTCGTCCCCTGGCGGTACTTGACGATCACGCGGCCCGGCACGTAGTCGGACGCGGCTGCCCCCGTCGGGGCCGCCAGGAAAGCCATGGCCAGAGCGGCCGCGAGGAATAGACGGGGTCGCATTGAGTACGGTGCCTTACGAGATATACGCCTGATGAACACCCCGCTTACAGGGAAGTTTTCACGCCTCGACGATAGGTCGAGGCGGCGGTGGTGACCGTTTGCGTAACAGGCGCCACTGGTTTCATCGGCGGGCACGTGGCTCGTCTCCAGTCCCAGAAGGCCACCGTTCGGGTCACTTACCGCGATGAGGAGCGGCTCGAGCGCCTGAGCGAGCTCGACGTCGAGTCCGTGCGAGCGGACACGATGGACCGCTCTTCCCTGCGCCGCGCCTTCCGAGGTTGTGACTTGGTGTACCACACGGCGGGGTTCGTCGGCTCCAGGCCGCCCGACCGCGTCTGGGAGATAAACGCGCTCGGCCCGCGCCTGGCAGTCGAGGCGGCCGCGGCGGAGAACGTCGGCCGCGTGGTGATCACCTCCAGCGTCGCCGCGATCGGGCCGGCGCCTGCGGGCGAGGTCGGCACTGAGGACGACGTCTACCGCGGCGGCGGTCTCACCTACGCCGACGCCAAGCACGAGGGCGAGGCCGAGGCGCTCGCGGCGGGAGCCCGGCTCGGGATCGAGGTCGTCGTCGTCAACCCGTCGTACGTCTTCGGCGTGCCGGTGGACCCGAGCGAGCCGGGCGAGACCTCGAACCGCATCATCGGCAACTACCTGCGCGGCCGGCTGCCCGCGGTGGTCGACGGGGAGACCAACGTCGCCGACGTCCGCGACGTAGCCGCGGGCCACCTGATGGCCGCGGAGCGCGGTGTGCCGGGCGAGCGCTACGTGCTCGGCGGCCACGACATCGGCTGGGTCGAGCTGGTCGAGCGCGTGGCCAAGCTCTCGGGGATCCAGCATCCGCTCCTCGTGCTGCCGCGCGAGACCGCCCGCGCCGCCCGCATGGCGGAGTCGCTCCGCCTCCCGCAGCTGGTCGCGGCGGAGGCTTTCGAGCTGATGGCGCAGAACTGGCGCTTCTCGTCGCGCAAGGCCAAGCGCGAGCTCGGCTATCGCACCCGCGCGCTCAACACGACGCTGCGCGACACGATCGCCTGGTACCGCGACCTGATCGAGGAGGGCGCGTTCGACGGATCCGTCTCGACGATGTCGGTGGCGGCCATCGGCGTGAGGGTGGCCGAGCGGGTGGGCATTC
>JBJMLJ010000475.1:0-6477 GCA_045805365.1 Thermoleophilaceae bacterium | reverse complement strand
GGCTGCTTCGAGGTCTCCTACGCCGTTCAGGCCCTCGAGGCTCGGGCGGAGGGCGTCGGCTCCAGCGCCTCGCTGCTCGTGCGGATGGTCCAACGACCGCGCTGGGCGGGGGCGATCGCGCTGGCGATCGTCGGCTTCGGGCTCGAGATCGTGGCGCTGGGCCTGGCCCCGCTCACTCTTGTCCAGCCGGTCATCGCCTCCGGCCTCCTTGTCCTCTTCTACCTCGGGGTGCGCGTGCTCGGCGAGCACGTCCGCCGCCGGGACATCGCCGCGGCGCTGGCGATCGTCGGCGGCATTGCGGGCATAGCCGTGTCGGCTCCACACCGAAGCGGATCGGTGCACCGGTCGCTCGCCCTGATCCTCGTGGTGGCCGGCCTTGTCCTCGTCTCGCTTGCGCCCTACCTCCTTGGCCGGCTCGGGCGGCGGGGCGCCTTCCTGGTTGCGAGCGCCGGCGCGGCGGACGCCGTGGCCGTGCTGGCCGCAAAGCTCGTCTCCAACGAGCTGACCGAGGGCAGGCCCCTGGCGGCCGCCGCCCTTCTCGCCGGAACGGGGGCGACCGTGCTGCTCGGTCTCACGAGCGAGACCGCGGCCCTCCAGCGACTCCCGGCCACCCGCGTCGCTCCGCTCGTGCTTGTCATCCAAACCGCCGTGCCGGTCGTCCTGGCGCCGATGCTCCTGGGCGAGGACTGGGGCTCGACGGCCCTCGGCGGAGCGGTGATCGCCGCTTCGCTGGTGCTGCTAGGAGCGGGCGCCGTCGCGCTGGCGGCCTCGAGCGCGGTCGGTGCTTTCGCGGCGCCCGTCGACGCACTCGAGCACGATCGAGGCGGCGGAGGGCAGCTCTGCGAATGACAGGTCTGGCGGCGGCCGCCGCTCGAGGGCGCGCCGCAGCGCGACCGCGAGCTCCTCGCGGTTGGCCGCCACGTCGGCCAGCCCGAAGCGGACGAAGGCCTCGTTGTTTGCGCGGATGTGCGCGCGCCCCCACCCGTACGAGATGGCCGGGCAGCCGCGGACGATGGCCTCGAGCACCGTCAGCCCCGCCGTGGAGTGCACCAGCGCGTCGGCGGCGGCGAGGACGTCGCCCATCCGGTCGGTGAAGCCCATCACCGTGACCCGCTCGTCGCGGCGGTAGCTCTCCTCGAGCTGCCGGCGCACATCCTCGTTGCGCCCGCAGAGGACCAGGGCGTGGGTGCCGTCGATCGCCAGGGCCGTGTCGATGGCGCCGTTCAGGTCGCCCACCGCCCAGCCGCCCCCGGAGACGACCACGAGCTTGGGCTCCTGGGAAAGCCCCAGGTCGCGGCGGGCGTCGGCCTGATCCCTCGGAACGAGGAAGTCGGCCGAGTTGAGGCCCCGGACCGGGACCACTCGGGAGGCGGGTGCGATGCCGCGGACCTCATCGACCGATTCCGGATGGGTCACGAGGTGCAGGTCGACGTCGGGCTGGGCCCAGAAGCGGAGCGCGGCGAGGTCGGTGATGGCGGAGACGGTCGGGACGTCGAGTCGCCCGCGGCGGCGGAGCCTGCCGATCATCTCGGTCGTCCCCGGGTAGGTCGAGACGACGACGTCGGGCGCCTCGGCGACGATGCGTCGCAGCAGCGTCCGCGCCCCGACCAGATACATCAGCGTCCCAGCCAGCCAGCGGGTCGGCGGGAAGACGCTCAGGAACCAGTACTCGATGTCGAAGATCCGGTTCCCCCACTTGGAGTGGAACGAGGAGCCGACCTCGGCTATCCGGTCGAGCGGCCAGCCCATCACCCCCAGCCCGTCGATGATGTCCGTCCAGGTGCCGGGAGCCTCGGCCTCGATCTCGTCCGCCAGCACGCGGGCGGGGAGGTCGTGTCCCTCGCCGATCGCCGCCGAGATGATCAGAACGCGCCCGGGCACCGCACGCAGTATCGCCAGCGGCCGATGCTCAGGCGGCGCGGCGCTGCTGAAGCTCGGCCCGGCGCGGCGCCACACCGTCGCGGTCGGCGTTGGCGAAGGCGACGATCTGGAGCGGGCTGCCGCACTCCTCGCAGCCGAAGGCCTCGAGCTCGGCTGCCTCGCCCCAGCCCTCGTAGGCGATGTCGCAGGTCGGATCCGAGCAGACGAGGACGGCGTAGAGCATCGCCCGCCATGGTGCGGAGCGGAGCGGACGGACTCAGACGGCCAGCCGCGTGTAGTGCCAGAGCCGGCCGCCGAGCACCCGGTCCACTTGCAGCCCCGCCGCCTCGGCTCGCTTGGCGAGGGCGCCCCGAGTAACCATGTGCGGGTCGCCGAAGAGCTCGCCGACCACGATGCGGCCGCCGGGACGCGCCACCCGCCTCAGCTCCCGGAGGGCGGCCTCCTGGTCTGGGACCTCACCGAGGACCGTGACCAGATAGGCGCCGTCGAAGCTGTCGTCGGCGAAGGGCATGGCGGTGGCGTCGGCGCGGGTGGGGGCCAGGTTGGCGATACCGGCCTCCGCGGCCCGGCGGAGGGTGTGGTCGAGCATCTCCTGCTGGAGATCGAGGATGTCGAGGCTTCCCTGCGGCCCGATCCACTCGGCCACCGGCAGGCTGTAGTAGCCGGTCCCGGGGCCGACCTCGAGCAGGTGCTCACCGGGCTGCGGCTCGAGCGCCTCGCGGAGTCGCTCGCGGGTGATGAAGGGATGCGGCGCCTCGACCCAGAAGCGCTGCGAGTACGGACACGCCGAGGGATGCGATCGCCACCAGAGCGCGGCGCCCACCGTGGCCGCGCCGCCGGCGAGGGCGAGCTTGCGGCCCGCCCCCAATCAGCCTCCCTCGGAGACCGGCACGATCAGCCGTATGTGGCGCCGGGCGAGCATCAGGACGGGGGCGGTCCAGTCCTGGCCCGAGCCGTCGAGGCGGGTGAGCTTCGCCTCGAGCAGGGTGAAGAACTCCTGGTCGCGCCGGTTGAGGTGATCGGACAGGCGGCTCCTGTAGCCCTCGCGCGGGAGGGTCAGGTTGCCCTCGATGCGATATCGCTCCGTTTCGACCACCACGCGCTCCTGCCGCCATTCCATGCGCTGGCATTAGAGCATTCCGGACCGGACCGGTATGGCCCGGTAGGTGTACCTTCGTCACATGGGCGATCGCACGCCGGCGCTCGAGGCGGTCTTCAAGCCCGTACAACCACCGACGACGTTCGAGGAGACGGTGGAGCGGCTGGGGACGGCGATCCGGCTCGGCCTCCTGCCCGCCGGTAGCCAGCTGCCACCCGAGCGCGATCTCGCGGGACAGCTCTGCATCTCCCGCTCGACCCTGCGCCAGGCGCTCACCACGCTGGTCCAGAGCGGCCACCTGGTCTCCCTGCGGGGCCGGGCCGGCGGCACGTTCGTGGCGGACGAGCCGCCACTGTCGTCGGGCCCCGAGGTGGAGCCCCTCGGCGACGACGCCCGCGCGATCCTCGACGAGCGGGTGGCGATCGAGACCGGCGCCACGGTGCTCGCGGCGGAGCGCGCGGAGCCGGAGGACCTCGACCTGCTCGACGCGCTCGTCGAGCGGATGGCCTCGGCGGTCCCCTTCGAGGACTACCGCCGCGCCGACGTCCGCTTTCACATCGGGGTGGCCGAGGCCGCCCACTCGCCCCGCCTCGTAACCGTGATGACCGAGGTGCAGGGCCACATGAGCAACCTGATCGCGCGGATCGCCCATCCCGAAGAGGTCCTGACCCGCTCCAACGGCCAGCACCGGCGCCTGGTCACCCTGCTGCGCCGCCGCGAGTCCGGTCCCGCCGTCCGCCTGATGCGCGAGCACATCGAGGGCACCGAGCACATTCTCGCCGGGCTTATCTAGGCGTTGGGCCTATGCCCGGATCCGCTCGCCCGTCGGATCGAAGAGCGGCTCGGCGGCGACCTCGCCGGCGATCCAGCTCCCGAAGATCTCCACCTCCACGGCGGTGCCCGGCTCGGCGTCGTCGGGTGGTAGGTAGGCGTAGGCGATGGACCGCTCGACCGTGTAGCCGTACCCGCCCGTCGTGACCCGCCCGCGGATCTCGCCCGCGACCCGGACGGGCTCGTTGCCCAGCGCCACGGAGTGCGCGTCCTCGAGGAGCACGCAGCAGAGCCTGGTCCGCGGCCCCCGTTCCCTCGCCTCGACCAGCGCCTCGCGGCCGATGAACCCACCTTCCTTGTCCAGCTTCACGCAGAAGCCGACGCCCCCCTCGTATGGCGTCTCGTCGGGTGTGATGTCCGCACCCCAGACGCGGTAGCCCTTTTCGAGCCGCATCGAGTCGATGGCCCGATAGCCGCCCGCGACCATCTCGTGCGGGCGACCCGCCTCCCACAGCGCAAGCCACAGTCCCAGGCCGTACTCCACCGGGCAGTAGAGCTCCCAGCCCAGCTCGCCGACGTAGGTCACCCTCAGCGCCCGCACCGGCACGTCGCCCACCGTGGTCTCGCGCACGCTCATGTAGGGGAACGCCTCGTTACCGAGGTCCTGAGGTGTCAGCGGCTGGAGGACGTCGCGGGCCAGCGGTCCCCAGATGCCGAAGCACGACCATTGCGAGGTCACGTCGTGGACCTGTGCGCTGCCGTCGTCCGGGAGGTGCTTGCGGATCCACTCGCGGTCGTGGTTGCCGAAGGCGGTGCCGGTGACGATCGAGAAGCGCTCCTCGGCCAGACGGGCGACCGTGAAGTCGCATTCGATCCCGCCGCGGCTGTTGAGCATCTGCGTGTAGGTGATCCGGCCGACGTCGCGGGCGACGCGGTTGTCGCACAGGCGCTCCATCAGCGCCGGGGCCCCCGGACCCTCGATCTCCATCTTCGCGAAGGAGGACTCGTCGAACAGGGCGGCCGCCTCGCGCGTGGCCACGTGCTCGGCGCCGATCGCGGCCGACCAGTGCTCGCCGGCCCAGCCGCGCGGTCGCAGCGACTCGTCGCCAGCGGCCTCGTTCGAGGAGTACCAGTTCACGCGCTCCCAGCCGGACTTCTCGCCGAAGGCGGCTCCGTGGTCGCGGTGCCATGAATTGGCCGCCGACAGCCGCAGCGGCCGGCCGGCCTGGCGCTCGTGGTTCGGGTAGCGGATGTCGTAGTAGGTCTCGTAGGTCTCGCGGATGCGCGTGAGGGTGTGCGATGGCGAGCGGTAATGGGCGCCGAAGCGGCGCACGTCCATCTCCCACAGGTCGAGGCTCGGCTCGCCCTCCGCGATCCACTCCCCGATCACCTTGCCGATGCCCCCAGCCCCGGCCAGCCCGTGAGCGCAGAAGCCCGCCGCCACGAAAAGCCCGCGGACCTCGGTCTCCCCGAGGCAGAACTCGTTGTCCGGCGTGAATCCCTCGGGTCCGTTGATCAGCCGCGTGACTCGGATGTCCTCCATCGCGGGAACCCGGCGGCGGGAGTTGTCGACGATCTCCGCGAAGCGATCCCAGTCGTCCTCGAGCAGCCGGCCGTTGAAGTCGGGCGGGATGCTGTCGAGCCCGCCGTCGCCGTCCGCGAGGAACGCAGGCGCGCTCTGGCGCTCGTAGCCGCCCATCACCAGGCCGCCCCCCTCCTCGCGGAAGTAGATCAGGAGATCGGGGTCGCGGAGCGTCGGCAGTGGCCTGTCCGGATCGCGCTCACGGAAGGGCTGCGTGACCAGGTACTCGTGCGACATCGGCACGACGGGGACCCGCACGCCCGCCATGCGCCCGATCTCGGCCGCGAACATGCCGCCTGCGTTGACCACGAGCGGCGTCTCTATGTCTCCCCGCTCGGTACGGACGCCGCTGACGCGCCCGCCCTCCACCTCGATCCCCGTCACGCGAGTACTCGTGAAAATCTGCACATCGCCGCGGCGGGCGCCGTCGGCCAGGGCGAAGGTGAGCTGCGAGGGATCGAGGTAGCCGTCGGTGGGCAGCCAGGCGGCCCCGCGGACGCCGTCGATCGACATGAGCGGGAACAGCTCGGCCGCCTCCTCCGCCGAGATGAGCTCGAGCGGCAGGCCGAAGGTCTTCGCCCAGCCCGCCTGACGGCGCAGCTCCTCCATCCGGGCCTTGCTCGAGGCTAGCCGGAGACTCCCGCACTCGGTCCAGCCCGGGTCGAACTCCGACTCCTCGCCGAGGCGCCGGTAGAGCTCGACCGAGTACATCATCATCTTCGTCAGCGACACCGAGCCGCGCAGCTGGCCGACGAGCCCAGCCGAATGAAAGGTGGAGCCGGAGGTCAGCTGGTTGCGTTCGAGCAGGACGACGTCGGACCAGCCGAGCTGACCGAGGTGATAGGCGACCGACGTCCCGCCGACGCCGCCTCCTATCACCACGCACCGGGCGGCATCCGGCAGCTCATGCCGCGGAGGCATCAGCCTCCCGGAGCCACGTTTCGAAGCGCGGATCCGCGCCGGCCGCGCTGAGCCGGTCGAAGTGCTTGGCGGCGTAGTCCTCGAAGTCGAAGTCAAGCTCGGAGATGCCGCTCTGGACCACGCCCCACATCGCCTCGCGGAAGTCGGACATGAAGCGCATCAGCTGCAGCGTCGCGCGGCGGCGGGAATCGGCGGGCTCGCCGAAGTAGGACTCGAGCAGGGC
>JBJMLJ010000474.1:0-4620 GCA_045805365.1 Thermoleophilaceae bacterium | reverse complement strand
TGCCGTCGCCGGCGTGGAAGACGTTCGCCACGCGCAGCCCGTACTCGCCGGAGAGCTCGTCGATCCGGCCCAGGACCTCGGCGAGGCGCGTCCGCGGGATCACGCTGTCCTGGACGTAGTAGTTGGGAGCGACCCGGCCCATCGCGGCGAAGGCCGCCTTGCGCGCCCGCCAGATCGTCTCGCGCTCGAGGTCGTTCTCGGCGACGCGGATGGAGTCGGCGCCGGCCTCCTCGCAGATCGACTTCACCTGCCCGAAGCGCGCGTCGCACTCGGCCTCGGAGCCGTCGAGCTCGACCACGAGCGCCGCGCCGGCATCCTCCGGGTAGCCCGCCCCCGTATGCGCCTCGGCGGCCCGGATCGAGAGATTGTCCATCATCTCTATAGCGCCCGGGACGATGCCGCCGGAGACGATCTCCGAGACGACCTCACCGGCCTGGACGGTCGACCCGAAGAAGGCGACGAGCGTCCGCACGGCCTCGGGCTTCGGCACCACCCGGAGCCAGATCTTCGTGGCCACGCCGAGGGTCCCCTCCGAGCCCACGAACGCGCCGACCAGGTCGTAGCCGGGCCGGTCGAGCTCCTTTCCCCCGAGCCAGACGACCTCGCCGTCGGGGAGCACGACCTCGACGCCGGTCACGTAGTTGGTCGTGAAGCCGTACTTGAAGCAGTGGGCGCCGCCGGAGTTCTCGGCCACGTTGCCGCCGACGGTGCACACGATCTGGCTGGACGGATCGGGCGGGTAGAAGTGGGTCGGCGCCACCGCCTGCGAGACGGCCACGTTGGTGACCCCGGGCTCGCAGAGGACCCGCTGGTCGTCGATGTCGACCTCGAGGATCCGGCGCAG
This sequence comes from Thermoleophilaceae bacterium, assembly GCA_045805365.1. Lineage (GTDB taxonomy): Bacteria > Actinomycetota > Thermoleophilia > Solirubrobacterales > Thermoleophilaceae > DASXBA01. The sequence continues at coordinate 3,776 of JBJMLJ010000474.1, read as the reverse complement.
GCGCGAGAGCGCGATCAGCACGCCGTCCTCGACGGGCAGGGCGCCGCCGGAGAGGCCGGAGCCGGCGCCGCGCGCCACCCAGGGCACCTCGGCCCGGTGGCAGGCGCTCACGACCTGCTGCACCTCCTCGGCGGTCGCGGGCAGCACCACCACGCCCGGCGTGACCGCGTACTGCAACAGCCCGTCGGACTCGTAGGTCCGGAGCTGGTGCTCCTGCGTGATTACCTGCTCGGGCCCCGCTATCCGTCGCAGCTCGGCGACGAACGCGGAGCCCAGCCCACTCACTTCACGACCATCCAGTCCAGAACCCCCGTTGACTGCAGGTACACGAGCCCGCACATGAACACCACGAGCCCTACGGTCCAGACCAGCACCTTACGGAACAGGTCGCCCTCGCGGCCTATGAGGCCCGCGGCGGCGGCGCCGATGGCGAGGTTCTGCGGCGAGATCATCTTGCCGATCACGCCGCCCGAGCTGTTGGCCGCGGCCATCAGCGTCGGCGACAGGTTGGCGTTCTTGGCCGCCGTCACCTGAAGCGCCCCGAAGAGGGCGTTCGACGAGGTGTCCGAGCCGGTGACCGCCACGCCGAGCCAGCCGATCAGCGAGGCCAGGAGCGCGAACGCGCTACCTGCCCCGGCCGCCCAGGTGCCGAGCGTGATGGTCTGCCCGGACTGGTTCATGACGTACGCGAGCGCCAGGACCGCGGCCACGGTGAGGATCGCCCACTTCAGCTGCGCGACCGCCGTGCCGAACGCGCGGGCCGCTCGTGCCGGGCCGACACCCAGCGCCAGCATCGTCAGCAGCCCGGAGATCAACATCAGGGTGCCTGCCGCCGGCAGCCAGTTGAAGTTGAACACCAGGCTCGTGAGCGCCTCGCCCTTGGCGTTCGTCACGTGCAGCCCCGGCCAGTTGAACGTCTTGGTCCAGGGCGACTTTGCCAGCGCGTCCTTGATCGGCCCGAGCTGGGCGACCAGGAAGACCGCGATGATGATCACGTACGGCGCGTAGGCCCGGGCGATGTCGACGCCCGAGTCCTTCTTTCGCTCCTCCTTGCGCTGGATATCGCGCTCGAGCGTGGGGTTGTACGACTCGGCGCCGGCCACGGCGGGCCGCGTGAAGCGGCCGGTCTGCGCGGGCGCGGTCGGGCTCCAGACGCGGAGGAAGGCGACGATGGCCACGGTCGCCATCAGCGACGCCACGACGTCGGTCATCTCGATCGAGATGTAGTTCGACGTCACGAACTGGAAGACCGCGAAGGTCGCCCCGCCTACGAGCGCGACGGGCCACGTCTGGCGGATGCCGCGGCGGCCGTCGACGATCGCCACGAGAATCAGCGGGACGAGCAGAGCCAGGAACGGCGTCTGCCGGCCGACCATGGAGCCGAGATCCTGCTGCGGGAGCCCCGACGTGCTCGACAACGTCGTGATCGGGATCGCGATCGCTCCGAAGGCGACCGGCACCGTGTCGGCGACCAGGGTCAGTACGACCGCCTTCAGCGGCCTGAAGCCGAGGCCGATGAGCATCACCGAGCCGATGGCCACGGGCGTGCCGAAGCCGGCCAGCGCCTCCATCAGCGCGCCGAAGCAGAACGCGACGATGATCGCCTGGACGCGCTGGTCGTCCGAGATCGCCCCGAACGATCGCCTCAGGACATCGAAATGGCCTGACTCGAGGGTCATGTTGTAGACCCACATGGCCGCGATGACGATCCACATGATCGGGAACAGCCCGAAGGTCGCTCCCTCGCTCGCGGACAGTCCGGTCTGGCCGACCGGCATGCCGTAGACCGCGATCGCCACGAGGATCGCCACCCCCAATGAGATGAGCGCGGCCCAATGCGCCTTCAGCCTCATCACGCCGAGCAACACGAAGAGCGTGAGCACGGGCAATACGGCGAAGATCGACGAGAGGCCGAGCGAGTGCGAAACCGGGCTCAGGTCTTGCTGATACATATATCCCTCCCTTGACTCTCGGGGATCCTGTGCCCGCTGCCGAGTGAGGAGAAACGCCCTACCGCGTGGCACAATCCGCCGCATGGGAGGCGTGCGCGTCGCGACGCTGCTGCTGGCGCTTGCGCTCGTCGCTGCGCCCGCTGCCCTCGCCGAGGACCCGCCCTTCATCGACTGGAACCCGCTCCTGCCGAGCGTGGCCCCCGGCTACCACCCGAGCCGCGCCAAGGACTGCGTGGACGGCAACCGCACCTGCATCGAGCACACGCTCGACCAGATGTACGCGCGCTTCGACCGCCAGTACGCGACCTGCGACCACAACGCCCTCTTCGCGCTCACCTACATCCGGGTGACCGAGGCGATCCGCAAGGCGATCCTGCGCGGCTTCTACGAGGAGCCGCGCTACCTGGCCACCGAGGACCGCGTGTTCGCGCGCATGTACTTTGCCGCCACCGACAACTGGCGGGCCGGCCGGAGGCAGTACGTGCCGCCGGCGTGGCGCCTGGCGCTCGACGCCGGCCGCGACCGCTCGGTCAACGGCCTCGGCAACCTGCTGATGTCGATGAACGCCCACGTCAACCGCGACATGCCGTTCATGATGGACGCGCTGGGGCTGACGAAGCCCGACGGCTCCAGCCGCAAGCCGGACCACGACCGCGGCAACCGCGTCCTGAACACGCTCTACGACGACGTGCTCAACGAGATGGCCGCCCGCTTCGACCCCACGATCCTGACCTACCAGGTGCCAGGCACCTGGATCGACGACACGACCTTCTTCCAGATCCTCCAGGGCTGGCGCGAGGGCGTATGGCGCAACGCCGAGCTGCTCGGCCGCGCCCGCACTCAGTCCGAGCGGCAGGCGGTCGCCGACTACATCGAGAACTACGCGCTCGAGCAGGGCCGCTTCATCGAGGCGAACACCCGGATCAAGAGCAGCGCCGCGCGTGACGCGCACTGCCGCGCCTACCGGCGCACGCACCAGGAGCACGGCGGCAAGGGCTTCGGGCGGCTCGGTTCGCGCGCGGGCAAGGGCGGCGTGGTGCGGGTGCGCGTGTTCTGCGCCACGGGCATCCGCGACTGCGCCGGCACCGTCCTGCTGATCCGCTCCGGACGCCGCCTGGCCGGCGACCGGCGCTTCGTCCTGGGGCCGGGACGCTCGCGACTCGAGCGGGTGCGGCTCCGCCGCGGGGCGCGCCGCGCGCTGCGCCGCCGGCGTGGCCTGCTCGTCAGGGTGACCGTGCGGACCCGCTCGCCCTGGGGCACCACCCGGGTGGCCTCGGGCCGCGTCCGGGTCAGGGCCAGGCGCTAGCGTCGGCGCTGGCTTGCGCACCGTCTACCTCGGCACATCCGACTTCGCCGTAACCGTCCTCGAGCGGCTCGCCTCGAGTGCGCATCGGCCCTCGCTCGTGGTCACGCGGCCCGACCGGCCGCGCGGCCGCGGCCGCCGGCTGGCGCCGCCGCCCGCCGCCGAGGCCGCCCGCTCGCTCGGGATCGAGCTGATCCAGCCCGAGAGCGTCAACTCCGACGAGGCGCGGGCGCGAGTGACCGCCGCGCGGCCCGAGGTCGTCTGCATCTGCGCCTTCGGCGCGCTGATCAAGGAGCCGCTGCTGTCCGACTACGAGATGCTCAACGTCCACCCCTCGCTCCTGCCGCGCTGGCGCGGCGCGGCGCCGGTCGAGCGCGCGATCGAGGCCGGCGACCCCGAGACCGGGGTGACGATCATGCGGCCCACCGCCGAGCTCGACGCCGGGCCAGTCTGCCTCCAGCGCAGCGAGTCGATCGAGCCCGATGACGACTACGGCAGCCTCGCGCCCAGGCTCGCGCACC
>JBJMLJ010000473.1:0-4340 GCA_045805365.1 Thermoleophilaceae bacterium | reverse complement strand
GGACGCTGGCCACGTCGTCGAGGCGCTGGCGGCCGTGGCCGCCGCACTTGACGTAGACCTTGCCGCTCACGCGCTCGGCGTCGAAGGACTTGCCGGCCACGGGCGGGTCGACCTTGATCACGCCGGCGTGGCAGGCGGAGGTCGCGAAGGTACGCAGGTGGTCGAGGAAGACGGCCGAGTCGTACGAGGGATCCGACTGGTCGAAGACGGAGAGGTAGATCGAGTGCGGCCCGGGTGTGACCGGCGTGGCGGCGCGGAACCGCGGCGTGGCGCCGTCGTAGGTGGTGCCCGCGGCGTTCTCCGCCGAGAAGCCGGTGGTGTTGACGCTGATCACGTTGCCCTTGTCGTCGAAGGCGAAGTTGTTGGGGGCCGTGATGCCGGTCGAGCTGGCGTTGAAGCTGGACTTGTCGAGCTCGGCGATGAAGCCGTCGTTGAACCGGGAGCCGATGAACTCCGGGTACTCCTCGGAGAGGAAGCGGAAGTCGAACGCGGCGCAGTTGGCGCTGGCCGGGACGTTGATGTCGACCTTCAGCTGCACGAGGTCGAAGACCTGGTCGCCGTGCGGACCGGGCCCGCTCTGGTTGTCGGTGCCCGTGTTCGGCGCGCTGTTGGCCTCGTCGGCCTGGCCCGCGTTGCCCGTGCTCAGGATCGAGAAGGTGCCGCCGCTGGTCGGGAAACCGGCGAGCGAGGAATTCCCGGTGGCGGCCGGCTGGCTGGGCGCCGGCGGGAGCGCCGAGAAGCTGGCGCCGATGAAGGGGCCGATGGCGCCGGCGATCGTCGCCGGGTCGCGGCTCGTGGTGACGTCGGCGCTCGCGAACGCCGGGATGGCGACGAGCCCGGCAAGGGCGAGTGCGAGCGAGATCCGGATGGTGCGAGCGAGCATCCTGGAGCGACCAACCGTAGAACAAAAACGAGACGCGGATGTTGCGCTTGAGGAGCGCGCCTGTGCCGACCGGGGTCAACACGGCTTCGCGGCGGGCCTCACACCTCTCGGCCTCGCTCTTTGCGCTAGTCCGCGTCTCTGCTGGCGAGTAGATCAACCGCCCGTTTCCCCGGTCAAGGCCCGGCAGCGTGGAGAGCCCGCTCGTTGCGAGAAAAGTCAGCCCGCCCGGCGGGCCAGCTCCTCCTTGGCCTTCTTCCGGAAGCGCCTCACCTTGCGCGCGTTCAGCCGGTAGCGGGCGATCATCGAGGCCGGCGGCAGCTCGAAGCCGCCCACCAGCTTGTGCGGCACGAGCGCCCACGCGTCACCGTCCTGGACGAGATCGCCGCGCACCTGGAAGTTGCGCTGCCACTCGAACTCCGGGTGGTGGTCATGGGCCGTGACGCAGGCGAGGCCCGGCTGCAGCGGGATCCCGACCGGCGCGCCGCCGAGCCGGACCCTGCGCGCCTCGCGATCGACGTCGATCGGCAGGCGCACCGAGAAGGGGAAGCCGTCCGGCGCGACCAGCGACACGACCGCCGTCGGGTAGCGGTCGCCCAGCTCGTCCATGCGCTCGTCCCATGCGGGCTCGCCGCCCTCCGTCGCTGCGTGGTCGCCGGGCGGCTCCTCAACGTGGCCCGAGCGGACCTCCTCCATGTGCGCGTCCAGAAGCTCCGGCTCCTGCGCGGGGTCGCCCTCCGGCCACACATAGATGCGCTCGGGGCGCACGTGCACGTAGAGGCGCGTGTAGTACCAGTTGAACAGGCTGCGCAAGGGCTTGGGCGGCTGCATCGACTTGGTCGCCGGAAGCTTCTCGAGCGCCTCCCGGACGTAGCGCTCGCGATTCGCCGTCAGGTCGTCGTCATCGACCCGGGCCGTCCCCTGCACCAGCACCTGCGGCGGGTCCTCCATCCCGCAGCCTGTGGGGTCGGAGAACAGGAGTGCGACCCTCGGATTGGCCTCCGCGTCGACCGCCTTCTTCGGGTAGCCGAGGCCGGTGGTCACGTCGACGCATTCGTCCCCGGGCGAGTAGTACGGCGTGACCGGCCACGTGATCGGCTGGCCGCGCCGGTCGACCGTCGTGTACTCGGTCGTGATGAAGCGCTCGAAGACCTTCTGGATCTCGTCCGGCAGCGTGGCGGTCACGCCGGAAATCTAACCCGCCACCATGCAGCGACAAGTAGCCGATGCTTTGCAGCCGGCTAGTTGTCGGAGCCCAGCCGGTCCCAGCAGTAGAGGTCGAGCGCCTCGGCCGCCAGCTCGATCAGGCGCTCGGCCGAGAGCCAGGGCAGGACGGTGTCGAGCGCCTGCTCCTCGCTGATGCCGGCCTCGAAGGCCTCGTCGCCACGGAAGCCCGCCGCGATGCGGAGCGCCTCGCGGCGGTGCTCGCCGAGCTGGGGGAAGGCGGCGAGGAGGAACTCCTTGTTCGCGATCGGCTGACCGACCTCGAGCGAGGCGTGCCAGGCGGCGAGCATCGACAGGTCGTCGTCGTCGAGATCCTCGACCGCCTTTGCGTAGTGCTGTGCGAGCTCGTCGTCCGGGATGTCGTCGACCCAGGCTCGAACGACCTCGCCAAGGAGCTGCCGGCGGGCCTCGCGGCCGACGGTTTGGGCGACCACTCGAATGGCTTCCTGAGGCTCTATGAAGCAAAGAGGCATGGCGCTTTCGCAAGATAGGGCCGGCACCTGACGGAACGGGCGAAAACCGGGTCCGTCGCGGCTTCAGCGGGCGACGTACTCGGCCACGCGCTCCGAGGCGAGCTTCAGCCGGCGGAAGTAGGCGGCGCGGCTCAGGTTGAGCTCGTGGGCCGCCTGCTCGTGGCTGCTCGTCGGATCGATGTAGCCCCGGACGAGGACGCGCTTCAGGAGCTGCTCGTTCTCGGTCTCGCCGAAGGCCTGGTCGGCGGCCTGTCCGATCAGCGCGCGCACGGACGCCGCCCGCTCCTCGGGGTTGCTCCCGCGCGCGAGCTGGCTGCCCGCAAGCGCGTGCGGGATGCGCATGTTGCGGAGGGCGTCGCGGACGGCGTCGGCGTCGGGCGGGGCGGCCGCTAGACCGAGCTCGCGGTAGACGAAGTCGCGCTGCATGCCGAGCAGGCCGCCCGGTCCGTAGTCGAGCAGGTGGCACTCGGTGACGTGGCCGCCGGCGTCGACGTCTAGCTCCTCGATGTGGCGCGCGCCGACCGCCTCGGCGAACAGGTGGGCGCCCTGGTGCCGGGAATCGATCGGCAGGTAGGCGTAGCGGGGGTTGTCGAGTCCGGAGCGGAGGACGCCCGCCATGCAGACCATCGCCTGGACGTGCAGCCCGGGATCGCGGGTGAAGTCGATCGCCGCCTGCCAGAGGATCGCGTTGCCGTCCGGGGACTGATCGCACGCGTGCTCGAGCCAGGGGCCGAGCAGCGCGTCGTCGCTCGCGATCGCCGGCGCCGACGCCGGGGTGACCGAGATCGAGTAGCCGCAGAGCGCGTCGCCGGCGTCGCGGGCGATGTCGATGCACTCCGGCGCGTCGCGGAAGAACGGGCGCGTGAGCTCCCACCAGCCCGGGTCGCCCTGGCCGGAGAGCAGGAGCGCCACCTGCTCCGCGTCGCCCGGGCGGACGGCGTCGACGCGATTGCGCACGCTTCCCTCCCAGCCGTAGAAGGCGCGGATCACGGGCGCCTCGATCAGCTCGGCCAGGTCGACCGTCAGGAGCAGGCGCCTCCCGTTGACCGCGCGGTCGTACAGGCTGTCGGCGATCCGCCGCCGCAGCTCGCGCTCGCGCTCCGGCTCCCGCTGGCGCAGATCGGCGTGGAGCGCGCGCCTGACGAGGTCGTGAAGGGTCACCCCGTCGGCGAGCGGCTCGGCGAACGTGCGCCGCCCGAGCCAGTCGATCGCCTCCTCCGGATCGACGTCCGGCAGCACGCCCCGGAGGAGGTCGACCGTGGTCACTCGCGCGATGGAGGCGACGCCGAGAACGTCGCGGTGGAGCTCGTCGAGCTCCGCCTCGGCGAGCCGGCGAACCAGCGTGCGGACCAGCTCGGGCGACTCCGCACCGGCCGAAGGCGACCAGTCGCCGTCGAGGCCGGCGTCGGCCGCCAGGCTCAGCGCGAGCGGCGAGCCGCCCGCCCAGCCCACGAGCTCGTCGGCCCGCCGGCCGTGCACGCCGTGGGTCGCCAGCAGCTCATGTGACTCCTCGCCGGACAACGGGCCGAGCTCCAGCTCCATCGCGAGCGTCTCCCAGCCGCCCTCGAACCAGCCGGCGTCGGGCGCTCCCCGGCCCGCGATCACCACGATCGCGCGGTCGGGCAGGAAGGGCAGCAGGCCGCGGCGCAGGTAGCCGCCCAGCGCGGCCATCCGCTCGTAGGTGTCGATCAACAGGAGCGGGCGCTCCGCCGCCCGCGCCGGCGCCAGGGCCGCCTCGAGGGCATCGGGAACGGGCGGCAGGT
>JBJMLJ010000472.1:0-2627 GCA_045805365.1 Thermoleophilaceae bacterium | reverse complement strand
TGCGGCTCTAGACTCAAGTTGGTGAAGGCCGCCGAGAAGATCGTCGTCTCCGGCGCGCGCGAGCACAACCTCAAGGATCTGCACCTCGAGCTGCCGCGCAACGCGCTGGTCGTGATCACCGGACTGTCAGGGTCCGGCAAGTCGAGCCTTGCCTTCGACACGATCTACGCCGAGGGCCAGCGCCGCTACGTCGAGTCGCTGAGCGCCTACGCGCGCCAGTTCCTCGGCCAGATGGACAAGCCGGACGTCGACTCGATCGAGGGGCTGTCGCCCGCGATCTCGATCGACCAGAAGACCACGTCGCGCAACCCGCGCTCGACGGTCGGCACGGTCACCGAGATCTACGACTACCTGCGCCTGCTCTGGGCCAGAATCGGCCATCCCCACTGCTACAACTGCGGCCGCCCGATCGCCGCCCAGTCGGCCGAGCAGATCATCGATCAGGTGATGACCCTGCCGGAGAGCACGAAGTTCATGGTGCTGGCGCCGGTCGTCCGGGGCCGCAAGGGCGAGTATCGCGACCTGCTCGAGGAGCTGCGGTCCGAGGGCTTCACGCGCGTCAAGGTCGACGGCGAGCTGCGGAGGCTCGAGGAGGACATCGTGCTCGACAAGAAGTTCAAGCACGACCTGTCCGTGGTGATCGACCGGCTCGTGATGCGGCCGGACCTGCGCAAGCGGCTGGCCGACTCGATCGAGACCGCGGTGGCGCGGGCAGAGGGGATCGTCGACATCGAGAACGTCGAGACGGGCGAGATCACCACCTACTCCGACCGCTTCATGTGCCTCCACTGCGGCACCTCGATGCCGGAGCTCGAGCCGCGGATGTTCTCCTTCAACTCCCCGCACGGCGCCTGCCCGCGCTGCACGGGGCTCGGCTCGCAGATGGAGATCGATCCGGAGCTGATCGTGCCGGACCCGAGCCTGTCGCTCAACGAGGGAGCCCTGGTTCCCTGGTCGACGAGCGCCTCGAACTACTACGAGCAGATGACCCAGGCGATCGCCGACAAGTGGGAGGTCGACATGGACACCTCCTGGGAGGACCTGCCGGAGGAGGTGCGCGACTGCTTCCTCTACGGGACGAACGGCGAGCGCGTCTACGTCTCCTATCGCAACCGCTATGGCCGCAAGCGCTCCTACATGACCCGCTTCGAGGGGATCGTCACCAACCTGGAGCGGCGCTACCGCGAGACCGACTCGGACCACTCGCGGGAGAAGATCGAGGAGTACATGACCCTGAGCCCGTGCCCGGACTGCGGCGGCGCGCGGCTGCGGCCGGAGTCGCTGGCAGTGCTCGTCGGCGGGCTCGGCATCCACCAGTTCACGAAGATGTCCGCCCACAGGGCGATCGAATGGCTCGGGGGCCTCGAGCTGACCGAGACCGAGCGCCAGATCGCCCGGCTGATCCTGCGCGAGATCGACGAGCGCCTCCGCTTCCTCGACAACGTCGGGGTCGGCTACCTGTCGCTGGACCGGGCGGCGGCCACCCTGTCGGGCGGCGAGGCCCAGCGGATCCGGCTGGCCACGCAGATCGGCTCCAGCCTGGTGGGCGTCCTCTACATCCTCGACGAGCCGTCGATCGGGCTCCACCAGCGGGACAACGCCCGCCTGATCCGCACGCTCGAGCGCCTCAGGGAGCTGGGCAACACGGTGATCGTGGTCGAGCACGACGAGGGGACGATGCGCGCGGCCGACTACATCGTCGACCTCGGCCCGGGGGCGGGCGAGCACGGCGGCCGGCTCGTGGCCGAGGGCAAGCCCGCCGAGGTGATGCGCGTCAAGGAGTCGCTCACCGGCCAGTACCTGGCGGGCAAGCAGCAGATCGACGTGCCCGCCAAGCGGCGGCGGCCCTCCGGCTACGTCGAGATCGAGGGCGCCTCACAGCACAACCTCCAGGACATCGACGTCAAGCTGCCGCTCGGCGTCTTCTGCTGCGTCACGGGCGTCTCTGGCTCCGGCAAGTCGACGCTCGTCAACGAGGTTCTCTTCAAGGCGGTCGCCAACCGGCTCCACCGGGCCAAGCAGCGGCCCGGCGACCATCGCCGCATCCACGGCCTCGAGGCGGTCGACAAGATCATCAACATCGACCAGTCGCCGATCGGGCGCACGCCGCGGTCGAATCCGGCCACCTACATCGGTCTGTTCGACCACATCCGCGAGCTCTACTCGAAGACCCAGGAGGCCCGGGCGCGCGGCTACAAGCCGGGCCGCTTCAGCTTCAACGTCAAGGGCGGGCGCTGCGAGGTCTGCCGCGGCGACGGCCAGATCAAGATCGAGATGCACTTCCTGCCGGACGTGTACGTGCCATGCGAGCAGTGTCACGGGAAGCGCTACAACCGCGAGACGCTCGAGGTCCGCTTCAAGGGCCGGACGATCGCGGACGTGCTCGACATGACGGTCGAGGAGGCGCTCGACTTCTTCCAGCACATCCCCAAGATCAAGCGGCGCCTCCAGGCGCTGCACGACGTCGGCCTCGACTACATCCGGCTGGGGCAGCCCGCCACGACGCTGTCGGGCGGCGAGGCGCAGCGCGTCAAGCTGGCCAGCGAGCTCTGCAAGATCGCGACGGGGCGGACGCTCTACATCCTCGACGAGCCCACCACGGGCCTGCACTTCGCCGACGTCCAGCG
>JBJMLJ010000471.1:0-5461 GCA_045805365.1 Thermoleophilaceae bacterium | reverse complement strand
GTCTCCGCCCTCCTCCTGGCGCTGGCCGTGCAGGCCCACAAGCGCTACGGCACGCTCGACCCCGACGACTTGCGGCCCAAGCGGCCCCACGCCTGAGCCATGGCCAACCTGGCTCCACTCGCCGTCGCCGTGCCGTTCGTGGTGGCCGCCGTCCTCGTCGGCGTCGCCGTGCTTCTCCCGCGGCCGGTCGTCGATGCCGCCGCGGTGGCGGTGGCGCTCGCCGTGGCGGTGATGTGCGCCCTAGTCCTCTCGGACGTTCGCGACCACCAGATCGTCTACTGGTTCGGTGGCTGGACGCCCCGGCACGGGGTCGCGCTGGGAGTGTCGTTCACGATCGACCAGATCGGCGCCGGCCTGGCGCTGTTCGTGGCGGTCGCCTTCGTCGCCGCCTTCGTATTCTCGTGGCGCTACTTCGTCGTCGTGGGCCCGTTCTTCCACGCGCTGATGCTCGTGTGGCTGGCCGCGATGATCGGCTTCAGCTTCACCGGCGACCTCTTCAACCTGTTCGTCTTCTTCGAGCTCCTGAGCGTCGCCGCCTACGCCCTGGTCGCCTACGACATCGAGGAGGAGGGGCCGATCCAGGGGGCGCTCAACTTCGCGGTCACGAACAGCGTGGGCGCCTTCTTCATCCTCTCCGGGATCGCCCTGCTCTACGGGCGGACCGGGGCGCTCAACATGGCGCAGATCGGCCAAGCCCTCGCCGGCGGCCACGCGGACGGGCTGGTGGTGGTCTCGTTCACCCTGATCACGGTCGGCTTCCTCACCAAGGCCGCCGTCGTGCCCTTCCACCTCTGGCTCGCGGACGCCTACTCCGTGGCGCCGACGCCGGTCTGCATGCTCCTGTCGGCGGCGATGAGCGAGCTCGGCCTCTACGCGCTCGCGCGGGTGTACTGGACCGTCTTCTCCGGCGTGCTCGGCGGAGGCGAGCAGGCGCTTCAGATCGTCTTCATCACCGCGGGGGTGCTGACCGCTCTCGTGGGCGCCGGCCTCTGCTTCGGGGCGCGGCACGTCAAGCGGATGCTCGCCTTCGCGACGATCGCCCACGTCGGCCTCTTCCTCATCGGCCTCGGGCTGTTCGACTCCGGGGCGCTGGCCGGCGTGGCGCTGTTCGTCGTCGCCGACGGCTTCCTGAAGGCCTCGCTGTTCGTCTCCGTGGGGGTGCTCCAGCACCTCTACCGCACGGTCGACGAGCTTCACCTGAAGGGCAGGGCGCGGGCGCTTCGAATCACCGGGCCTCTGGTCGTGGTCTGCGGACTGGCGGTCGCGTCGCTGCCGCCATTCGGGCCCTGGCTCGGCAAGGCGCTGATCGAGGAGTCGGCCAAGCACAATGGGTATCTCTGGCTGCCCGTGGTGTTCGTCGTGGTCTCCGGCCTGACCGGCGGGGCGATCCTGCGCGCCTCTGGCCGGATCTTCCTGGGCCTAGGCCCGGAGACCGACCCGATCACCGCCGGTGCGGTGGCCGCCGCGCCGGAGATCGATCCCGAGCTCGAGTACCGCCACGACCGCGTGCCCCTGACGATGACCCTCCCCGCGCTCGGGCTCGCCCTGGCCGGCCTGGCCGTCGGGCTGGTGCCCGGGTTGCGCGACGCGGTTCTCGGGGCCGGCGCCGGCTTCGTGGACCGCGCCGGCTACGCGGCGACCGTCCTGCACGGGGTGCCGGAGCACCACGCCGAGGCCGAGTCGATCAAGCCGGTGCTCGGCAACGTGATCTCCGGCCTGCTCACGGTCGGGCTCGCCTGCTACCTGGCGGCCGCGGAGCTCTTCCGGGAGCGGATGCCCGGGTCGCTCGTCTGGACCGAGAGCGCGGGGACCTGGGTCCTCGAGCGGCTGCGCAGCATCCAGACGAGCCACGCGGGCGACTACGTCACCTGGCTGACGCTCGGCACGGTGACGCTCGCGGCGGTCTTCGCGCTCACCCTCCCCACCTGAGCGGCGCGACTTTCCGCGCTCACTAGGGTTTCGGCTTCGTCGTGGACCGCCGCCGCCTCCTCGTAGCCGTCCTCGCGGCCGTCGCCGCGCTGCTCGCGCCTGCCGCAGCCGCTCACGCCGCCCGGAATGCCGAGGTGTCGATCATGGACGACCAGCTGCTCCTGGGCCGCTCCCAGTCGTACATCGACAAGCAGATGGGCATCATCCAGCGCCTCGGGGTCGACCGGGTCCGCGTCTCCGCCTTCTGGAACGGCGCGGCGCCCAACCCGTCCTCGCGCACGAAGCCGGCCGGGTTCGACGGCGCCAACCCGAATGACCCGAGCTACCGCTGGGGCGCGCTCGACCGGGTGGTCGGGTCCGCGCACGCGCACGGGCTGAGGGTCATGCTCTCGATCACCACGCCCGCCCCGATGTGGGCGACGACCGGCAAGCGAAGGAACGACGTCTGGCTCCCGAGCCCGTCGGAGTTCGCGGCCTTCGCCGAGGCGGTGGCGCGCCGCTACGGCGCCGCGGTCGACCAGTACGGCGTCTCGAACGAGCCCAACCAGGGTGGCTGGCTCCAGCCCCAGAGCGACCGCCACGGCCTGATCTCCCCCGGCCACTACCGCGCCATGGTGCTCGCGGCCTATCCGCGGATCAAGGCGGCGGACCCGAGCTCGACCGTGCTGATCGGCAACCTCGCCTCGAGCGGCACCGGCAGGCGCGGGCGCCGGGCGCCGATCCGACCGCTCGCCTTCCTGCGTGCGATGGCGTGCGTCAACAGCCGCTGGCGTCCCACCCGCCGCGGCAGCTGCCGCCACTTCCGGCCGATCCCCACCGACGCGATCGGGCACCACCCCTACCAGTTCTTCCTGCCGCCGACCCATCCGTCCGCGAACCGCAACGACGCCGGGATCGGCGACGGCCGGCGGCTTCTGCGAGCCCTCGACCGGCTCGTGCGCGCCGGCCGCATCCGGCCCTCCCACGGGCGCCGGCTGAACGTCTTCTACACCGAGTTCGGCTACCAGACCGATCCCCCCGATCCGTTCGCGGGCATCTCGCTGCGGCGCCAGAGCCGCTGGCTGCAGCAGGCCGCGTACATCGTCTGGCGAACGCCGCGGATCCGCGCGATCAACCAGTTCCGGCTCACCGACGGCCCCATCCACGGCCACGGCCTGGCCGCCTTCCGCGAGTTCCAGAGCGGCCTGCTGTTCGCGAACCGGCGCAAGAAGCCGTCGTACAAGACATTCCCCAACCCCTTCTTCATCTCCGGGCACCGCGCCTGGGGGCAGGTCCGTCCGGGCGGCCGCCACACCGTGACGCTCGAGCACCGCGGCTCGTCCCGCGGCCGCTTCCGGCGGGTTCGCAGGCTGCGTACGGATGCCCGTGGCTACTTCACGGCCCACATCGGCCGGCGCAGCGGGCAGTGGCGCTACGTCTACAGCGACGGACCCAGCGGGCACTCGGACGTCATCAGCTTCCGCTGAGCCTGCCTGCAAGCAAAGTTGCAGCGGATCGGCCCTTCCGTCCGCCTACCGCCGTACCTTCTCGAACGCATGTTCCCACGCCTCAGAGACCGGTTCGGCGCAGCGCTCGACACTGTCGTCGAGTTTTCCACGCTCGGCGAGTACCGCTTCGGCGCCTACGCGTCGTTGCCCGCGAGCGCCCTGCCGGCCGATCCTGAGAACCGGGCCGGTACGCAATCCGGATGGGAGGCCCTGCCGGCAGTGTCCGGCGGGGACGCCGGAACGGACCAGGCCCGCCGCACCGTCGCGGGCGGAGCGGCCACGCTCCCTGGTGACGCCTTCGGGCGCGCCCTCCTAGGAGCGTCGGCCGCCACCCCCGCGGCCCGGCGGCCGCAGTCGCACCGCCGCCCGGCGCTGACGATCGAGCGGGACCGGCGCCCTGGCGCGCCCCGTCCCGCCGAGCAGCCCTGCCTCAGCCCCGTGCGTGGCTCCTAGTCGAGCGCGCCGCGCCGCCTGAGCTCGCCTCGCAGCCAGTCGATCGGCTCCGGGTTCTTTCCCTCCGTGGAGCCGTCGAGCTCGACGAAGCGCATGAACAGCGGCAGATCGGGCAGGCGACGGACGAGCTCATCGAGCCGTCGCCGCTCTCGGGAGGTGCCGCGGCGCGTGTAGCGCCAGATGGCGTACGGGCGGTCGTGGAGCTCGACGGCGGCGAGCAGGCGCTCGTCCGACGTGTAGCGCTCGGCGAGGCGGCGGGCGCGCATGGCGTGGTGGTTCTCCCCGGTCCTGGGCAGCCAGCCGCGTACGCGGTACTTGAGCGCGTCGTGGACGATCGCCAGGAAGCGCAGCTCGCTCCGCCGCGGCTCCTGCTCGCCCCAGCCGTCGATGGTCTCCAGGAGCGTCCTAACGTGGGCGCCCACGTTGCCCTCGGGATGGCCGGAGCGCGGCTCGCCCCAGGCCAGGCCCTCCGCAAGGGTCGAATCCTCCGCGAGCCGGCGCTCGAGCTCGCTCTCCGGCTCGAAGGCGGCCACGGGCGCCGCCGACCTAGTCGAGTCGCTCGGCGACCCAGCCCTCGTCGCGACGAGCCAGGGCGACGCGTACCTCGTCGTCGCCCCCGACCGCCACGAACTGGCACCGGTCCTCGCTGATCCCGGGGCGATCGTCCACCAGGACCAGGTGGAGCCGCTCTATCTCCCAGCCAGGGCGGGCATCGCTCACCGCCTTGCGGGCGGCCTCTTCGAGGAGCGGGCGATCCCATCCCCTGTCGGCCGCCCGGGCCTCCTCGAGCGCGCGATCGGCGGCCGCAACGCGCTGCTCGAACACCGGCTCCTGGGCACGGGTGCGGCGGCGCACGGCCACGAAGCCGCCGATCAGGACGAGCAGGATCACGACCGAGGCGGCGATCAGGACGATGGCGAGAACGGACATGGAACCGGCCAGTCTAGGCCGCCCGGAATGAAAAGGGCGCCCTCTCGGGGCGCCCTTGAAAGAACCGGCGGCGACCTACTCTCCCAGGGACGTGTGTCCCAAGTACCATCGGCGCTGAGGGGCTTAACTGCTCTGTTCGGAATGGGAAGAGGTGTGGCCCCCTCGCTATCGCCACCGAAATATGGCGAGACCGGACCCTCGCCGGCCCTTGAAAACCGCACAGTTGGCCGCCGCGCCGAAGCGCGGCCAGAGAAGAATCAAAAAATCCGTCAAGCCCTCGAAGCATTAGTACCGGTCTGCTGAGCACATTGCTGCGCTTACACAGCCGGCCTATCACCTGGTGGTCTCCCAGGGCTCTTACTCCCTCAAGGGGATGGGAGAGCTCATCTCGAGGTGGGCTTCCCGCTTAGATGCCTTCAGCGGTTATCCCGTCCGGACGTAGCTAACCAGCAGTGCCCTTGGCAGGACAACTGGTACACCAGAGGTCCGTTCGTCCCGGTCCTCTCGTACTAGGGACGACTCCTCTCAACTCTCCAACGCCCACGGCAGATAGGGACCGAACTGTCTCACGACGTTCTGAACCCAGCTCGCGTACCGCTTTAATGGGCGAACAGCCCAACCCTTGGGACCGACTTCAGCCCCAGGATGCGACGAGCCGACAT
>JBJMLJ010000470.1:0-2989 GCA_045805365.1 Thermoleophilaceae bacterium | reverse complement strand
TCGATCCGCGACAGGCCGCCGGCGAACGCCGTGAAGAAGAAGAGCGGGAAGATCATCGCCGGGACGAACAGCGCCGGGTTGGTGAAGAAGCTGTGCAGGTTGCGCCAGGCGACGCCCAGCGCGACCGACCGGTAGGCCCTCAGGGTCATGTCCGCACCATCCTCGTCTTGAGGGCCGAGGAGGCGGCAACGAGCCCGACCAGGGCGAGCCCGCCGCTGGCTAGGAAGCCGAGCGCGAGCGCCTCGCCGTTCCAGCCGTCGATGAGCAGGCTGCGGATCCCCTCGAGCATGTAGGAGACGGGGTTCCAGGTGGCGACGGTGCGGAACCAGTGGATCTCGATGACGTTGCGCGGGAGGGCCATCGAGGAGAGGAAGAGCGTCGCGAAGAAGAGCGGGAAGAGGCCCTGGACCGTCTCTCCCGAGCCGGTCCGCAGGGCGACGAAGGCCCCGATCGAGCCGAAGCCGAGGGTCGTCAGGAGCGAGATGGCCACGATCACCGGGACGCCGAGCGGCCCGGCCTTGAGGCCGGCGCCGGCCGTAAGGCCGACGACCAGGAAGGTCGTGGCCTGGATGAGCGCGAGCACGATCACGCCCGACAGCTGCCCGAGCAGCAGCGCCACGCGCCGGAGCGGCGTCAGCGAGAGCCGGTTGAAGAAGCCCGTCTCGATGTCCATGGCCACGTTGGTCCCAGCGCTCATGGCCGCGAACATCGCGCCCTGGACGAAGGTCAGCCCGAGCGCGAAGGTCAGGTAGGAGTCGGTCGGGAACCCGGGCAGCCGGGTGGCCGCGTGAAGGCCGCCCGAGTTGATCGACAGGAGCAGCAACGGGAAGACGAGCGCCGGCACGACCATCGCGGGCTGGCGCATCGTTCGCACGATCGACCTGCGCGCGACCGTGCCGATCTGCAGGGCGAGCGCCGCGTTCACGCCGCGACCGGCTCCTCCGCGTCCTCCTGCGCCTGCTCGTGCTCGCGGGCCGCGCCCTCGAGCGAACGCCCGGTCTTGGCGAGGAAGACGTCGCTGAGCGAGGGCTGGTGCAGCTGGAGGTGCTCGACCTGGAGATCCTCGGCGTCGAGCGCCCGAACGACCGAGGCGAGGGTGACGTCGCCGCCCGAGAGCCGCACGGTCGCGCCGCGGGGCGTGCCGGGCACGGGCTCGCCGAAACGCTCGAGCACCTCGGTCACGCGGCCCAGGTCCTCCGGCTCCAGCGGGATTGCCTCGACACTCGGCCGGCCGATCTGCGCCTTGAGCTCGTTGGGCGTGCCCTCGGCGACGATCTTGCCGTTGTCGATGATCCCGATCCGCCGGGCGAGGATGTCGGCCTCCTCGAGGTACTGCGTGGTGAGGAAGACGGTCACGCCGCGGTCGGCCACCAGCCGCTGGACCTCCTCCCACAGGGCAGTCCGGCTCTGCGGGTCGAGGCCGGTGGTGGGCTCGTCGAGGAAGAGGATGCGCGGCTCGTGGATGAGGGCGAGCGCCAGATCGAGGCGCCGCTTCATTCCGCCCGAGTAGCCGCCGACCTTGCGATCCGCCGCGTCGGACAGGCCGACGCGCTCGAGCAGCTGGTCGCTCCGCTGCCGGCGCTCCTCGCGCGGGATGCTGTGAAGGGCGGCCTGGAAGCGCATGTGCTCACGACCGGTCAGGAACGGGTCGAGGGCCGCCTCCTGCAACGCGGCGCCGATCGAGCTCCGCACCTGGGGACCCTCCTTGACGATGTCGTAGCCCGCCACCCGGGCGGTCCCCTCCGTAGGCGGCAGCAGGGTGGTGAGCATGTGGACCGTCGTGGACTTCCCGGCCCCGTTCGGGCCGAGGAAGCCATAGACCTCGCCGTGCTCGACCCGGAGGTCGATGCCGTCGACCGCCCGTGGACCCTTCTTGAACACCCTCACGAGGCTCTCCGCCTCGATCGCAGCACCGTTTGGATCGCTCATCCGCGGCACCTTATCAAATAGTTGAACTTGCCAACTATCCCCAAGGTCCAATATCATTCCTACCAAGCATGGCTTCCTCCAAGGACCCGGGCGTCGAGGCCTGGGAGCTGATGTTCGAGCTCTTCAAGGGCACCAAGCGCGAGCGTTTCCAGCTCGCTCAGGAGTTCGGCCTCTCCCCCATGCAGCTGTTCGCCATCAGCGCGCTCGAGCCCGGCACCGAGATGCCGATGAGCTCGCTGGCCGAGACGCTCTTCTGCGACGCCTCCAACGTCACGGGCATCGTCGACCGGCTCGAGGCGCGCGGGCTGATCGAGCGCCGCGCCGCCGAGCGCGATCGCCGCGTCAAGCTGCTGGCGCTCACCGACGAGGGAATCCGCCTGCGGGAGGAGACCTCGCGGCGGATGTCGCGCCCCCCGCTCCAGATCGCCGAGCTGTCGAGCGCCGACAAGCGGGCGCTGCGCGACATCCTCAAGCGGGCCGTCGCGCAGCGCGAGATGGCAGCTCTCTAGGCCTTCAGCAGGTTCTCCACGCCGCGGACGCCGTCGACCTTGGCCGCGTCCTCGGCCAGGGTGCGGACCTTCTCGGCGTCGTCCAGCTCGCCGCGGAGGTACACGACGCCGTTCTCGACGTTCACGGAGACCTGGCCCTTCGGCGCGTCGGTCGCGCGGAAGATCTCGCTCTCGACCTTGCGCGCGAGCGCCGGGTCGTTCAGCCGCTCGGCGGCATCCTCCCTGTCGCCGCTCGGCGCGACATTGTGCGCCACTCCCTTGGCCTGGCCGGCGGCGTAGCTGAACTGGCGCTCGGCCTCGGCCCCGCCCTGGCGGACGTACTTCAGCGCCTTGTCGCGGACCACGTTGCGGCGGCGCGCCCCGTCATTGGGATCGAGAAACCAGACCGCGGCGGCGCCGGCCGCCGCGCCGATCACGAGCGATCTCATCGGTGAGCTCCTTTCATCGTCCTCCAAATCCGTATCCCCGGGTCGAGGGGCCTAGAACCTCAGGAGTGCGGCGATCCCGCCGTGGGCCTCGAGCTCGTCGACCATGTGCCGGACCGGGACCAC
>JBJMLJ010000469.1:0-5462 GCA_045805365.1 Thermoleophilaceae bacterium | reverse complement strand
CGTGATTGGAGCGAAGGGGGTTAGCCACCCTGTCTAGAGCCGTCCGGACGTCAAAGCGTCAGCAGCCAGGCCAGTCTATTCCTCGCTCGCCCAGACTCTTCGCAACACGCAAGTTGACAACCCCGTCCTGGTGTCGAGACCGGAGTCGAGTGCCTACGGACGGCAGCCAGCACACTGACGTGCGCTCCGCTCATGTCTTCGCGTAGATTTCGCCCCGCCCCCAAACCCACGACCGACGGTGGCGGGCCTACAGCCCAAGCACGAGACGCAGCGCTTCGTCCACTGCGCTCATTTCGGCCGCTTCTAGGCGGCCGGCTGACCGACCAAGCCGCTCGGGGTCCACGACCGCCGTTTGCTCCACCAACACCCGAGTCTCGGCGCCGCCCAGTCGGATCGGCGGACGGAACGTCGCCGGCCGGGCACTCCTCGAGGTTGGAGCTACCAGGATGGTGCTCAGATCGAGGAGCTCGTCCGACTGGACGACGACGCCATAGCGCGCGCCGCGCTGTTCACGTCCTCGGGCCTGGCGGGGCGATGGAAGCCGGAACGCTTCGCCTCGGACCATCTGGCCTAGTCCGTGGGCTGAGGAGCTAGGTCGGCCATCAGCTCCCGAACCGCCTGCATCTCGGCGCGATCGTCCGGATCCGCCGCCAGCCGCGCAGCCTCCTCCCGGAGCGCCGAGCGCACCCTTCGCCGCGCGGCGGCCTCACGCAACGCGGTCCGAACCGCATCCGAATCGTTCAGGCCGTCCGCCCGAACGACGTCGAGCGCCGCCGCCGCGGCTGGGTCAAGGCGTACGTGTAGGGAACGAGCCACGGCCACAGCGTAGTACATATTGTCCTACGCCTCACCGGGCACCGGGGCGAACTTCTTCTTCGCCCGGCTTCACGGGAAGTGGCCGCAACTACCTCACCGCCTTTCGAGCACGCGATCGAACTCTTCCTTGAAGATGCGTTCGCCCTGGGCCGCCTGACGACCGCCCGCTCGGCGGCCGAGTATCGCCGGACGATCCGCAAGCACGCCGCGGATGCGCGCGGTCTCGGTCCGGCGGAGGCGGGACGGGACGAAATCAAAACCACACTCCGCCGGTGGGGCCATCCAAACACGAAACGCCGCAAGCGGTCCATGCTGGTCTCGTTCTACGACTGGGTGGTCGAGGAAGGCTGGCGGCCCGACAACCCGGCGCGCCAGGTCCGCGCCCCTAGAGCGCGGGAGCCACGTGTCCGCCGGCTCACGCTCGACGAAGTGCGGGCGGTGCTGAAAGCGGCGCTCGGGCGAAGCGAGCGGCGGATCGTCTACCTCGCGGCTTGCGCAGGCCTGCGCTGCAGCGAGCTGCGACTCCTCCGAGGGCTTCACTTCGCTCGGGACGGATGGATCCTGGTGTCGGCCGAAATCGCCAAGGGCGGGCGGGAGCGGTGGGTGCCGGTGATGGTGGATCTCAAGCCCGTTGTCGAGGAGATCCGGCAGACGACCGAGCACGATCACTACGTCCTGCCGGCCACGCGTTGGGTCGAGTCGAGCGGGGGGCTCAGACCGGTCGAGCGGCCGGAGCGACCCTGCGATCGCAAGACGATCTGGCGCCGGGTCAAACGCATCGGTCGCCGGGCCGGGATCGGCACGTCCGTGCATCCGCACCAGCTGCGGCACGCCTTTGCCGACCGTGTCACGCGGATGGCCGGGCTGCATGCGGCGCAGGCGCTGCTCGGCCACGCATCGATCCAGACGACCGAGGGCTACCTGACGAAGCCGTCTCCGGACGAGCTCGTAGAAGCCATGGCGAAGGTGAGCCTGTGGGCCAACGCCTGATCACCGGAAGGGTCGTGAACTCGAAGGAGCCCGACTGGCGGCCCCTCGAGCGCCTCGCCAGCCCGTACCTGTGCAGCCACTGGATGTGGATGTTCGAGGTCGCGACTCGGCGCGGCGAACGGTTTCACGCCTACAAGCACATCGACACGCGCTGCTACGTCCACATCGACATCGATGGGAACGGGCTCGCCTACCACCCCGACGAGGACCGCTACTCGCGTCACCCCGCGTGGGTGCTCCTCAGGGGCGCCCTCCGACCCTGGTGGGAAGAGCTGAAGGCGTCGCCCGAGGACATCGCCCTGGCCCAGATCGCGATCTCGCGTGCCCAGCGTGACGACTGGGGCGGCGACGGGATGCTCGCGCCCGAGCGGCGGCGCGAGCTCGCGTTCGCCTTGGAGGGCGCTCTGCTTGGGGGCCCCGACTTCGACGCCGACGAGGAGGAGGGCGCCTACGGGTAGACCGCGGCCAAATCCGGTGCCACGGTGATCACGTCGTCGAGCTTCGAGACCTCGAAGGCACGTCTGACGCCGTAGGGCGGGTTGACCACTACGAATCGGCGGCCCGCCTCCTGGGCGCGGCCGTGGGCCGCCGCGATTACTCCCATTCCGCTCGAGTCCAGGAAGCTCAGGCCGTCCAGGTCCATGACGAGCAGCTCGGGTCGGCTCGCCTCGATCTCGGTGAGCCGCTCGGCGACGTGCTCCGCGACCTGCACGTCGAAGTCACCTCGAACCCTGATCAGGGTGCTACTGCCCTGGCTCTCCACTTCGAGGTCGAAGTTGAGCACGGCCGGATGCTATCCCGGCCGCTCGAAAGCGCGTCGCGGTTCAGGCGGCGAGAGCGGCTCACGGTGGTACGCGGTGCTCCTCGGTGGAAGAGACGAGCGACGACGGCGAGGATCACGCGGGTGGAGAGGACCGATCGGCGGCCCATGGGCTCGCGGACCTGCGGATCTCCTGTGAGTTCCTGCCGCTCGACGAGCCGAGCTTCGAGGTGATCCGGGAGGCCGAGGTCAAGATGCAGTTCCGCGAAGGTCGAGGTGCTCACGCCACCGGGCGAGGAAACCGGGGAGCCCGATCCGGCGCGGCCGACGCGCGTGATCCCCTGGGACGAGTCGGCGCGCAGCAGCTACGTCCGGTCCGACGGCACACGTGGCTACCGGTAGCTAGCTAGCCTGCTGCCAGACGCCGACCACGTTGCCCGCGGGGTCGCGGAACGTGGCGACGCGCAGGTTGCCCTCGGGGTACGGCCGCTCGACGACCTCGGCGCCTCGGGCGAGGGCGCTGTCGAGCGTCTCGTCGACGCTGTCGACGTAGACGTACGGGCGGACTCCTGCCTCCCCCCGCGGCCGGCTGGGTGCGAACGAAATGGCCGATGACGTGCCCGCTGCCGTCCTTGAAGCTGGGCTCGTCGCGCGCAACGTCGACCGTCCAGCCGAAGACCTCCTCGTAGAAGGCCGCCAAGGCCCGCGGGTCCGGGGCGGGGACCCGTAGATACGAGACGCCTCCCGGCCTGAAGACCGTCTCGGGGGACACGCGCGCATTATCGTGGCCGCCCATGAGGCGCGGCTACCTCGACGACCCCGAGACCGGCGACTTCCCGGGGGAGCGGGTCTTCGATGGCCGGGCGCAGATCAAATACGTCCTGGAAGGACCAACCGACGACGCGCATGCCCTCGTCGTCTCCTTCTCCGCAGCTCACGCGCCCGGCGAGCCCCCGCGCTACAACGGCCAGCGGATCCTGCGGGACTTCGACTGCCCGCGGCTGTACCTCCTGGACGACCAGGGACCGCGCGAGCCGCTCCCCCGGCCCTGCTGGTACCTCGGCACGGACCGCGTCTTCGACGTCGCCGACTCCGTGCTCGAGGTGCTCGAGCGGATTGCGGGCGAGCTCCACCTGCCGAGGCGAAGGGTCGTCACCTGCGGCGCGAGCAAGGGAGGATGGGCGGCCCTCTACTTCGGCGCCCGCTTCGGGGCCGGCCACGCCATAGCCGGCGAGCCCGGGACCATGCTCGGCCAGCACCTCTGCCAGGACGAGAACGCGAGCATCGCCGCGCACATCGCGGGGGACGCCTCGGAGGAGTCGTGCGAGTTCCTTGACGGGATCCTCTTCGAGGCATTCCGCGGGGCGGAGGATCCTCCGCAGGTGCACCTGTTCAGCGGGCGCACCGCCTACTACGACCGCCACGTGTTGCCGCTCGTGGCCTTCCTGGAGCAAGAGGACACGCCCTGCGAGCTCGAGCTCGGCGACCACACCGAGCACGTGCCGGACCTCGGGCTCAACTACCCCGTGTACCTGCGTCGGCGGCTCGAGCAGCTTCTGGCGAGCGACGGTAGGCCGGCAGGCCGGCGACCAGATCTCGCAGCGCCGCGGCCGTAGCCGCAGGCGGCGCGCTGCCGGTCGAGCGGAACTCGCGGTAGGCCTCCTCGGCGTCGTCGACGACCGGAGACCCGGTGCGCGAGCGGAGCGCCGCGAGCGTCGCGGTGGCGGTGAGCGTCAGCTCAGGGGCGCCCTCCACAACGGATTCGAGGAGCAGCGCCGCGCGCGCGGCCGTTATCGAGGTGGCGAGGTCGGCCCCGGCGAGTCGCGGCTCGTGCTCTGCCACCGCGCGGCGGGCCCGGTCCTCGGCCGACCAGCCGGCGACCGAAGGGAACTCGGTGACCGGGCGGTCCTCGAGCAGGGCGAACGAAACGGGATCCGTCAATCGGCACTGGATCGCGCGAAGCTGGGTGCGGGGCCAGCCCGGGCTGGCGAGCAGCAGGACCTCGCCGGAGCGGAGCGCCGGGTAGGGACCGGCGTGGCCGCAGCCCACGGCCGCCCTCAGGTCGGGCAGCGACCCGGGGTCGAGCTGCAGCGGTGCGAACGTCTCGTCGGGCGGCGCCGGCGGCGGCGCGTCGGGGCGGCAGAGCCAGGCGCCCACCAGCGCCCGCCAGTCAACCAGCGGCAGGAGCCCAGTGGAGCGATGGTCGCCCACGATCGGGGCGAGGCGGAAGGTCGATTTCGGCGGGAGCAGCAACTCGCCGCCGACGAGGCGCACCGAATGAGAGCCCGCCGAGGCGACCTCGTCGGCCAGCAACGACGCCACGCGCGAGGAGAGCCGCGCGAAGTGGGCGGCGAACTCGCCCCCCGGCTCGGCCGAGGCGAGCGAGGCGTCGAGCGCCAGGGCTGCGCGCAGGGCGGGCTCCTCGTCGGGCATCAGCTCCAGGGCGCGGCGCAGGGTGCCGCCGCGGCCATCGGTGCGCTCGCCGTGCGCCAGCCAGATCCAGATTCGGGCCGGCTCGGCCACCGCCTTGACGCACAGGTCCGCCCAGCCCGGCCCGCCCGGCGGCTGGCACAGCCCCTGGAAGAACCAGCGCCAGCGGGTCTGGAGCTCGAGCCAGGCCGCCGTCCGGCGCTCCTGGGAAGAGCGGCTGCGCGCCGGCGGGAGGCGAGCGGGCCCGGACACGAGCCGCCAACCCGAGGTCGTGCCGTACAGCCCGGGCTTCTCGGCCAGCCGGACCCGCTGGGGGGACGACGAGTACAGCGGAGGCGAGTCGAGGCGCTCGAGCTCGGCGGCGGGAAGGACGAGCGGCGCGTCGAGGATCGCATCGCAGAGCGTCGGGGCCAGGCGGTAGAGCAAGGCGCGGCGCGCGAGGACCGGGTCGGGACGGTCGGTGATG
>JBJMLJ010000468.1:0-1890 GCA_045805365.1 Thermoleophilaceae bacterium | reverse complement strand
GGTGGTGCTCGTCAACTTCGGCACGCTGAAGAGCCCGGCGCAGGTCTTCCAGCTGCACCAGGCCTATCCGGAGACGCGCATAGTGGTGCTGGCCAACCGCCCGACCGCGGCGGAGTGCAACCAGATGCTCTCGTTCGGCGCCACCGCCTGCCTCTCGAAGGAGACAGAGGCCCGGGACATCATCAACGCCATCCACCTCGCGTCGCGAGGGATGCACGTGCTGCCCCGGTCGGCGGCCGCGGGCGGCGGCGTCGACAGCCTCAACCTCGAGGGCTCCGACCTGCTGACCCCGCGCGAGGCCGACGTGCTCGAGCTGCTCCAGGAGGGCGCCACCAACGCCCAGATCGCGCACACGCTCTCGATCGGCGTCGAGACCGTGCGTACGCACGCGCGCAACATCTACCGCAAGCTCGGCATCTCCTCGCGCCGCGACCTCGCCAGGCTCGGCCGGCCGGAGCCGGTCGTGGTCGAGGGTCCCGACGGCGCTACCGCTTAGGCGGCCCGCGCCGCGCCCAGCAGCCCGCGCACCTTCAGCAGCTCGGCGAGCTGGACCGCGTTCGTGGCGGCGCCCTTGCGCAGGTTGTCGCCCACGACCCAGATGTTGAGGCAGCGCTCGTGGGAGGGATCGCGGCGGATGCGGCCGACGAGCACGTCGTCGCGGCCGGCGGCGTCGATGGCGAGCGGGTAGAGCCCGTCGGCGGGGTCGTCGACCACGACGACTCCCGGCGCCTCGGCGAGGAGATCGCGGCACTCCTCGGGCGATAGCGGATCGCGCGTCTGAATGTTGATCGACTCGGAGTGGCCGGTGTAGACCGGGACCCGCGCGCAGGTGGCGGAGATGCCGATGTCGGGGGCGCCGAGGATCTTGCGCGTCTCGGCCATCATCTTGCGCTCCTCGGTCGTGTAGTCGTCGCCCTCCTTGAACGTCTCGACCTGCGGCAGCACGTTGAAGGCGATCTGGTGCGGGTAGACGGACGGCGCCGGCAGCTCGTCGGCCTCGAGCATCGCCCGGGCCTGGTCGTGCAGCTCCTCGACCGCGCGCTGGCCGGTGCCCGACACGGACTGGTAGGTCGAGATGACCAGCCGCTCGATGCCGGCGGCGTCGAGGAGCGGCTTCAGGGCGACAACCATCTGCATCGTCGAGCAGTTCGGGTTGGCGACGATCCCGCGGTGATCGTCGAGCGCCTCGGGGTTGACCTCGGCCACGACCAGCGGTACGTCCTCCTTCATCCGCCAGAACGACGAGTTGTCGACCACCACCGCGCCGGCCTGGGCGAAGCGGGGCGCCCACTCCTCGCTCACCGTCGAGCCGGCGGAGAAGAGGGCGAGGTCGAAGTCGCGGATGCCGCCCTCCGCCAGCGGCTGTACCTGGAGGTCGACGTCACCGTGATCGATCCTGCGCCCGGCCGAGCGCTCGGACGCGAAGGGGACGACCTCGTCGGCCGGAAAGCCGCGCTCGCGCATGACGCCGAGCACCGTGGAGCCGACGGCGCCGGTGGCGCCGACCACGGCGACCCTCATGGGGTCGCCTCGGGCTGGACGACCGGCCGGTGATCGCCCGCGACGTCCTCGGGCTTTACCGCGTCGGCGCCCAGCTCGAAGGCGGTGTGCAGGCCGCGCACGGCGGTCTCGACGTCCTCTTCCCGAATGACGCACGAGATCTTGATCGGTGAGGTGGAGATCATCTCGATGTTCACGCCGGCGTCGCCGAGCACCTTCATCGTCTTCGCGGCCACGCCGGGGTGGCTCCTCATTCCGGCTCCGACGATCGACACCTTCCCCATCTGCTCGTCGCTCTGGACCGAGCCGAAGCCGAGCTCCGCCTGGAGCGGCGCGAGCGCCGCCTGGGCTGCGGCGAGGTCGTCACGGGGAACGGTCACCGACATGTCG
>JBJMLJ010000467.1:0-4310 GCA_045805365.1 Thermoleophilaceae bacterium | reverse complement strand
GACCCTGGCCCGGTAGACCTTGTCCACCTCGTAGCGGGGATGGGTGAGCAAGTCGGCGAGCTCGCCGTCGTTCGTCAGCAGGATCAGGCCGGTCGTGTCGGCGTCGAGGCGGCCGACCGGGTAGAGACGCAGGTCGGAAGGGACCAGGTCGACCACGGTCGGCCGGCCGTGCGTGTCCCGGGCAGTCGAGACGGCCCCCGCGGGCTTGTTCAGCGCGTGCACCTCGCGCGGCTCCACCACCACCGGCCGGCCGTCGACGGCCACGCCGCTGCGCTCGCCGACGTCCCGGGCGGGGTCCGTCACGACCTCGCCGGCCACCGTCACCCGCCCGTCGGCCACCAGCCGCTCCGCGGCTCGGCGGGAGGCGACGCCGGCGTGCGCGAGGAGCTTGGCTAGGCGCATCGGGCAGTAGCATCGCCGAGGTGCAGACTCGGATGCGCGCCCGGGCCGAGCACCGCGTGCGTTGGTGGTTCGCGCCCAAGCTCGGCCGGCTCGCGCAGCATCCGCCCGAGCCGCTTCGCGTTCCCCGCTCCTACGGCCGGAGCCGCCCCCCGGCCCCGCCGCCGAGCATCACGATCGTCACACCGAGCTTCCAGCAGGGGCGCTTCCTAGGGCGGACCATCCGCAGCGTCCTCGACCAGCGCTATCCGGCGCTCGAGTACGTCGTCCAGGACGGTGGCTCCGATGACGGCAGCGTCGAGGTGATCAGGGCCAACGAGGACTGGCTGGCACGCTGGGAATCCCGCCCGGACGAGGGCCAGGCGCAGGCCATCAACCTCGGCTTCGAGGGGACGAGCGGGGAGGTCATGGCCTGGCTCAACTCCGACGACGTGCTGCTGCCCGGGGCTCTCGCCTACGTGGCGGGCTACCTGGCGGCGCGCCCGGACGTAGACGCCGTCTACGGCCACCGGATCCTGATCGACGAGGCGGGGCGGAGGATCGGCAGCTGGGTCCTCCCGCGCCATGACGACGAGGTGCTGCGGCTCGTCGACTTCGTCCCCC
The DNA here is from genome assembly GCA_045805365.1 of Thermoleophilaceae bacterium. Lineage (GTDB taxonomy): Bacteria > Actinomycetota > Thermoleophilia > Solirubrobacterales > Thermoleophilaceae > DASXBA01. The sequence continues at coordinate 3,308 of JBJMLJ010000467.1, read as the reverse complement.
AGGAGACGCTCTTCTGGCGGCGGAGCGTGTGGGAGCGGAGCGGCGGCCGGCTCGACGAGGACCTCCGCTACGCGATCGACTGGGACCTCCTCCTGCGCTTCCTCGAGGTGGGCGCGCGGATCGTCCGCCTGCCCCGCTTCCTCGCCGGCTTCCGAGTGCACGAGCAGCAGAAGACGACGACCGAGCACGACGTGGGGATGGAGGAGATCGACCGCCTCAGGGAGCGGACGCTGGGCAGGCGGATGTCACACGAGCAGGCGCTGCTGCTGGTGCGTCCCTACCTGCGGAGGCACATCCCGTTGCACCTGCTGCACCGGGCGGCCGAGCGCATGCCGCTGCCGCGGCTGGCGGTCGACGCCTCAGGCCGGGACTGATGCCGGCATCGCCTCGCGGTACCAGGCGATCGTGCGGCGGAGGCCGTCGTCCAGCGGCACCGTGGCCTGGAAGCCGAACAGCTCGCGTGCCCGGCTCGTGTCGAGCTTGCGACGCGGCTGACCGTCGGGCTTCGTCGGGTCCCACTCGATCGCGCCCTCGAACCCGGTCAGGCCGGCGATCTTCTCCGTCAGCTCGCGGATCGTGATCTCGCTCGCCGAGCCGACGTTTACCGGCGCCTCGGCGTCATAGCGCTCGGCCGCGAGGACGATCGCGTCGGCGCAGTCGTCGACGAACAGGAACTCGCGAGACGCCCGCCCCGTCCCCCAGCAGGTGACGGCGGGAGCGCCGCCGGTGCGCGCCCCCTCGAACTTCCGGATCAGCGCGGGAATGACGTGGCTGTTCTCGAGGTCGAAGTCGTCCTCGGGCCCGTAGAGGTTGACCGGCATCAGATAGATCCCGACCAGGCCGTACTGGCGACGGTAGGCCTGGAGCATCTCGAGCAGGGCCCGCTTGGCTATCCCGTAGGGCGCGTTGGTTCCCTCGGGGTAGCCGTCCCAGAGGTTCTCCTCGCGGAAGGGGATTGGCGTGTCCTTGGGATAGCTACAGACGGTCCCGACCTGGACGAACTTGTCGAGCGAGCGCCGGCGCGCCTCCTCGACGAGGTGCAGGCCCATCGCCATGTTCGCGAAGAAGTAGCGCCCCGGGTTGGCGCGGTTCGCGCCTATGCCGCCGACCTCGGCTGCGAGGTGGATCACGACGTCGGGCCGGCCCGCCTCGTACGCCTCGGCGACGGCGCGGGGATCGGTCAGGTCGAAGTCGCGCTTGCGCGGCACGAAGACCTCGGCGACCCCGCGATCCCGGAGCCGCGGCACCACCCGCCGGCCCACGAACCCGGCGCCGCCCGTGACCATGACCCGCTTCCCCGAGAGCCCGTTCGGCACGGTCCCAGCGTACCTTCTGCTGTACATGGCCCGGGTAGTACGCGAACCGCCGACGGTCGGCATCGTCACCCCCACGCTCAACGCCGCCCGCTTCCTCGGAACGGCGGTCGACAGCGTGCTGGCGCAGACCTATCCGCGCATCGACTACGTGGTCATGGACGGCGGCTCGACCGACGGCACCGCCGAGCTCCTGTCCGGCTACGGCGACCGAGTGCGCTGGATATCCGCCCCCGACGCGGGCCAGGCCGACGCGATCGAGCGCGGCTGGCGGCTCGTGCGCGGCGACGTCGTGGCCTTCCTCAACGCCGACGACGCCTACCTGCCGGACACCGTCGCGGCCGCGGTCGAGGCCCTCGAGCGGGGCGTCGGGCTCGCCTACGGCGAGGGCGAGCTGGTCGACGAGGAGGGGCGGCCGGTGGGGCGCTACCCGACGGCCGATCCGACCGAGGAGACGCTGGCGCGGGAGTGCCCGATCTGCCAGCCGACGGCTTTCGTCTCCCGGGAGGCGCTCGAGCGCGCCGGCGGCCTCGACAAGCGCCTCCACTTCGCCTTCGACTACGACCTCTGGATCCGCCTCTGCCGCGTGGCCCGCGCGCGGCGGCTGCGGCGGCAGCTGGCGGTCGTGCGCATGCGCCGTGACAACAAGACGCTCGGCAGCCGTGCCAGCGCCTACCGGGAGTCGCTCGGGGTGGCCAAGCGCCACTTCGGCTACGCGCCGCTGAGCTGGGTCGAGCCGTACGCGATGAACCTGGCCGACGGGAGCGACGGCTTCTTCGTCCCCCACCGCCGCACCCGCGCCTCCTATGCGGCCGCCCTGGCGCTCGGGCTCCGCCACAACCCGCGCCAGGCCCGCCGCTTCTGGCGCGAGTGGGCGTTCGCCGCGGGCCTCCGCGCGGACTTCACGGGCCGCTGGGAGGACGGCTGGATCTCGCGCCTCCACGTGAGCGAGCACGAGCTGCCCGCCGGCGCCGGGCGCCTCCGCATCGCCGGCCGCCATCACGCCTACCTCGAGGGGCCGCTGCGGCTGAGGGTCAGGCTCGGCGGCATCGCCCTGGCGCGGCTCGAGGTCGCCGAGCGCGGCCCGTTCGAGCTTGCCGCCCCCGTGCCCGACGAGCTACGCGGCCGCACGGTGCGCCTGACGCTCGAGTCGGAGGACACCTGGGCCCCGCGCCAGAACGGCGATCACCGCCGCCTCGCCTGCCTGATCGACGCGATCGAGTTCGACTGATGGACCTCGACCTCCTTCGCCGACGGCTCGGGGCGCTGGGCGAGCCCGACTTCCGCGAGCGTCAGGTCTGGGAGTGGACCGCCCGCGGCGCCTCCTCATATGCCGAGATGACCAACCTGCCGCTCCCGCTGCGCGACGCGCTCGAATGCGAGGTGCCGTTCTCGTCGCTCGAGCCAAAGCGGGAGGCGCGCGCCTCGGACGGCACGGAGAAGGTGCTCTTCGAGACGGCCGACCGGCGCCCGCTCGAGGCCGTGCTCATGCGCTACCGCGACGGCCGCCGCTCGCTCTGCCTGTCGAGCCAGTCCGGCTGTCCGCTCACCTGCACGTTCTGCGCAACCGGCAGCATGCGCTTCGGCCGCAACCTGACGACCTCCGAGATCCTCGACCAGGCGCTCCACTTCCGCCGCAAGACGCCGGTGGACCATGCCGTATTCATGGGGATGGGCGAGCCGACGATGAACCTCGACGCCGTGCTCGAGGCCTGCGCGCGGCTGCCCGAGCTCGGCATCGCCCACTCGAACACGGCAGTCTCGACGGTCGGCTGGATCCCCGGAATCGGCCGGATGGCGAGGGAGGGGCCGCCGGTGCGGCTGGCGCTGTCCCTGCACGCGGCCGACGACGCACTGCGCTCAGAGCTGATGCCGGTCAACGAGCGCTACCCGCTCGCCGACGTGCTCGACGCCTGCCGCCGCTGGCAGGAGCGCCGCCGGCGGCCGGTCTTCGTGGAGTACCTGATGCTGGCCGGCGTGAACGACCGCTACGAG
>JBJMLJ010000466.1:0-2838 GCA_045805365.1 Thermoleophilaceae bacterium | reverse complement strand
GTCAAGGTGGTCACCGTGTTCGCCGGCGTGCCCGAGCAGGGCGCGACCGGCTGGTGGGATCGCCTCACCGGGGCCGCCGACTCGACGGTCCGGGCGCGCGAGCGGCTCGAGGAGGACACCCGCGCGCTCGCTCTCGCCGGCACGGCTCCGGTGACGCTCGACCTGCTCGACGCCCAGTACCGGACGGACAACGGCACGCCGGCGGTCGCGGAGGCGATCGCCGATCACGTTCGTGACTCCGACACCGTCTACGCGCCGCTCGGCGTCTTCCTCGCCCCGGACCACCGCTTGGTCCGTGACGCGGCGTTCGAGCTCCGGGACGACGTGCGGGTCTACGCCGACCACCCGCACGCGGGCATATGGGGCCTGCCCGGTTGGGTCACCGGCGACGGCGCCGGCCCGCTCGACGTCGACGCCGGCTGGCGCGGGTTGATGATCGAGAGCGGCCTCGATCCCGACGCGCTCCGCCCGACGGTGCACGCGCTCGACGACGAGTCCTTCGAGCGCAAGCTCGCCGCCGTGCGCTCCTACGGCACCCAGGTCGCGGCGCTCGAGCGCGAGGCCCCGCTCTCGCAGCTCCGCTGGGAGGTCACGTGGACACGCTGACAGCCACCAAGCCGCCCCAGCCGTCCCGCGCCCGCTACCCCGACGACCAGGGCTACGCCGAGCGCGCCGGCCGGAAGCTGTTCTACGAGGTGTATGGGGAGGGTGAGCGGACGCTCTTCTTCCTGCCGACCTGGACCCTCGTCCACTCGCGCATGTGGAAGGCGCAGCTGCCGTACTTCTCGCGCCACTACCGGGTGCTGACCTTCGACGGCCTGGGCAACGGCAAGTCGGACCGGCCCAGGGATCCGCATGCCTACGACTTCGAGGAGTTCGCCCTCGACTGCCTGGCCGTGATGGACGCGACCGGCACCGAGCGCGCGGTGATTCACAGCCTCTCCCGCGGTGCGCAGTGGGCGCTCGAGCTGGCGGCCAATCACGGCGAGCGGGTCGAGGGCGCGATCTTCACCGGGCCCTTCATGCCGATCAGCCTGGCCGGCCAGCTCCACTGGCGCCCGTCCATCGCGATGATGGGCAAGCCGTACACCAAGCCGCTCACCAGGTTCAGCCCCTTCGGCCGCTGGCATCCGCAGCTCGTCATGGAGGACTACGCGGCCAGCGCGGAGTGGTGGGTCCGCAAGTGCATACCCGAGGCCCATTCCACTCGCCAGATCGAGAGCGGCGTCGAATACTCGCTCGACACCGATGGCCCCACCATCCTGGCGACCCTCGCCGGAACCGCGATGGCGGACCGCCGCTCGCTGCTGGAGCGGCTGCGCCGCGTCCGCTGCCCGGTGCTCGTCGTCAACGGCACCAGGGACAACGTCTGCAAGATGTCCGATGCGCGCCGGCTCGCCAAGGAGACCGGCGGACGGCTCGTCGAGATGGACGGCGTGGGGCACCTGCCGCCTTCTCGCAAGCCCGTCGCCTACAACCGGATCCTCCGCGAGTTCCTCGATGAGGATGTGTGGCCGGCGCCGCGGCGGTCGCCGAACGGCCGCCCGCGGCCTGGCAAGAGCGCTCTCTTCATCTCGTCGCCGATCGGCCTCGGGCACGCAAGGCGCGACGTGGCGATCGCCAAGGAGCTGCGGCAGCTCGTGCCCGGGCTCGAGATCGACTGGCTGGCGCAGAACCCGGTGACGAAGGTGCTCGAGGCCGAGGGCGAGCGCATCCATCCCGCCAGCCGGCACCTCGCCAACGAGTCGGGCCACATGGAGTCGGAGTCGGCCGAGCACGACCTCCACTGCTTCCAGGCGTTCCGCCGCATGGACGAGATCCTCGCCGCCAACTACATGGTCTTCGACGACGTGGTCCGCGACGAGCGCTACGACCTCTGGATCGGCGACGAGGCCTGGGAGCTCGACTACTTCCTCCACGAGCACCCCAACCTGAAGCAGGCGGGCTACGTGTGGCTGACCGACTTCGTCGGCTGGCTGCCGATGGCGGACGGCGGCGCACACGAGGCGTTCCTGACCGCCGACTACAACGCCGAGATGGTCGAGCACGTCGCCGCCAGCCCGACCCTGCGCGACCGGGCGCTGTTCGTGGGCAACCCGGACGACGTCGTCGGCGACCGGCTGGGGCCCGAGCTGCCGCTGATCCGCGACTGGACCCAGGCCAACTTCGACTTCGCCGGCTACGTGACCGGCTTCGAGCCGGTCGCGGACCGCGAGCGCCTGCGCGCGGAGCTCGGCTACGGCGAGGACGAGCGCGTCTGCATGGTCACGGTTGGCGGCTCGGGCGTCGGCGAGCACCTCCTGCGGAAGGTCATCGCCGCGCACGGGCGGGCCAGGGAGCTCGTCCCGCAGCTGCGGATGATCGTGGTCTGCGGCCCGCGGATCGACCCACACTCGCTGCCCGACGAGGACGGCCTCGAGGTCCGGCCGTACGTGCACGAGCTCTACAAGCACCTCGCCGTGTGCGACCTGGCCGTCGTCCAGGGCGGGCTGACCACGGCGATGGAGCTGACGGCGAACCGGCGGCCGTTCCTCTACTTCCCGCTGGCCCACCACTTCGAGCAGAACTTCCACGTCCACCACCGGCTCGAGCGCTACGGCGCCGGGCGACGGATGGACTTCCATGACTCCCCGCCGGAGGCGATCGCCGACGCGATCGCCGAGGAGGTCGGCCGCGAGGTCGACTACCGGCCGGTGGAGACCGACGGCGCCCGCCGCGCGGCGGAGCGCATCGCGGAGGTATTGCAATGAGCGTCATCGCACCAGCCAAGCCCGAGCAGACGCGGGCCCTCTATCCCGACCAGGAGGGCTACGTCGAGCGCGACGGAGTGCGGGTGTT
>JBJMLJ010000465.1:0-1986 GCA_045805365.1 Thermoleophilaceae bacterium | reverse complement strand
GACCTGCCGGTCGAGGCGCTCGTCGTGCGCCAGGTAGACGGCCGCCATCCCGCCGCGCCCGAGCAACCGCTCGATCCTGTACCTCCCGCCGAGCAGGGAGCTTGTGGTCCCGAGGGCCATCGAAGTCCTCTACCAAGGACGGCGTGATCGCAAACGGGTGCCCCGTAGTCTCGTCGCCTGATGCGGCTTCCCATCAAAGAGGCCATCGGCCTGCACGCCTTCCTCTACCGCGCCACCGGCGGGATGGTCGGGCGTCGAATCCCGGGCCTGCCGCCGATGCTGCTGCTCGATCACGTCGGCGCCAAGAGCGCCAAGCGCCGAACCACTCCGCTCGTCTACCTGGAGGACGGCGACGACATCGTGATCGTGGCCTCGAAGGGCGGCTCGCCGCGGCATCCGGCCTGGTTCCACAACCTCAAGGCGAACCCGGAGACGACAGTGCAGGTCGGCACCCGCAAGATCCCCGTGCGGGCACGGGTGGCCAACAAGGAAGAGCGAAGGCGCCTCTGGCCAAAGGTGGTCGACCTCTACTCCGGCTACGCCGACTACCAGGCGCGGACGAAGCGGGAGATCCCGCTCGTGATCCTCAAGCCTCGCTAGCCAGGTTCAGCTGTAGCGGCGCTTGCGCCCGCGGCCGCGCTCGGGGCGCTCGCGCGGTGGGTTCGCGGCGCGCTCCTTGGCGGTCATCTTCCTGACCGTCAGGGTTCCGTCATCGATCTGCTGCTGGATATCCGCCAGCTTCTCATTGCGGCGTTCGTCCGCTCGCTCTTTTGGCGTTGCCATCGTCACATCCTCTCAGCGGCCCCGGCGGCGCCGCCGGCGGGGGCCGTTGTGGCCCTTCTTTGTTGACAGTCCCGCCCTCGCAAACTCGCTGTGCAGGGAAAGGTTGCGGGCGATCTTTCCGACGTCGTCGGCCTGCTCGGGACCGACGAAGGTGACGCCGACGCCGGTGCGGCCCGCTCGGCCGGTTCGGCCGACGCGGTGGACGTAGCCGTCGTGGTCGTCGGGGGCGTCGAAGTTGATGACGTGGGTGATGTCGTCGACGTCGAGGCCGCGGGCGGCTACGTCGGTCGCCACCAGCGTGTCGATGTGGCCGTCGCCGAAGCGGGCCAGCGCCTTCTCGCGCTGCGACTGCGTCTTGTTGCCGTGCATCGCGAGCGCCTCGATGTCCTGGGCGCGCAGGCGCTTGACCAGGCGGTCGGCGCCGCGCTTGGTGCGGACGAAGACGAGCGTCAGCCCTCGGTCCGGGTCGCGCAACTCGCGGACCAGGGCGCCGAGCTTGGCGTCGGGGGTGACCGAGACGAAGCGGTGGTGGACCTCGCCGCGGCGCTCCTCGCTGTGGGCATGCTCGTGGCGGCGGGCGTCGCGCGTGTAGGCGTGGGCGATTCGGGCGACCTCGCCGTGCAGGGTGGCCGAGAAGAAGAGCGTCTGGCGCTTCCGAGGAATCGTCTTGACGATGCGGTCGACGGGCGGGCGGAAGCCCATGTCGAGCATCCTGTCGGCCTCGTCGAGCACGAGCATCCGCACGCGACCGAGGTCGACGGCGCGGCGCTCCATGAGATCCTCGAGGCGGCCCGGCGTGGCCACGACGATGTGCGCCCGGCGGGCGCGCTTGATCTGGGGCTCGATCCCGGCCCCGCCGTAGACGGCGGCAATGGAGAGTGCGCGGGCCGCGGCGAGCGGCCGCAGCTCCTCGACGATCTGCTGGGCGAGCTCGCGCGTCGGCGCCAGCACCAGCCCGGTGGGACGGGGATCGCCCGCCTCGATCCGCTCCACGAGCGGGACCGCGAAGGCGATCGTCTTGCCCGACCCGGTGGGCGACTTGACGAGCACGTCGCGCCCGGCCAGGGCGTCGGGGAGAACCAGGCTCTGGACCGGGAAGGCATCCGTGATGCCCGCCTTGGTCAGAGCCTCGACCACAGGGCGCGATGCCCCCAGGGCCTCGAAGGACTTGCTTGACATGAACTGCTCCTTGCCGGCGGCCGG
>JBJMLJ010000464.1:0-2631 GCA_045805365.1 Thermoleophilaceae bacterium | reverse complement strand
GCTGGAGGTCGAGAATCCGGCGACCGGCACGGTGCTGGCGTCGGTCCCCCGCTGCATAGCCGAGGACGTGGAGCTCGCCGTTCAGCGCGCCCGCGCCGCCCAGGCGGGCTGGAAGCGGACCGACTTCGCCGAACGGCGCGACGTCCTGCTGCGCTTCCACGACCTGGTGCTGAAGCGCCAGGGCAAGCTGCTCGACCTGCTCCAGCTCGAGTCGGGCAAGGCCCGCCGGCACGCCTTCGAGGAGATCATCGACGTCGCCATCGTCTCCCGCTACTACGCGCGGACGGCCAGGCGGCATCTGCGGACACGGCGCCGCTGGGGGGCGTTCCCCACCCTGACCTGGGCCTGGGAGCACCACCACCCGGTCGGCGTGGTCGGCGTGATCGCGCCCTGGAACTACCCGCTCACGCTCAGCATCAGCGACGCCCTCCCGGCGCTCGCCGCCGGCAACGCGGTGGTGATCAAGGCCGACACCCAGACGCCGTTCAGCGCCCTGGCGGCCCTGGAGCTCCTGGAGGAGGCCGGCCTTCCGCGCGACCTCCTGCACGTGATCACCGGCTCCGGCTCGGAGCTCGGGCCCGAGCTGATCGACCGGATCGACTATCTGATGTTCACCGGCAGCACCGAGGTCGGCCGCAGCGTCGCGAGCCAGGCGGCCGAGCGGCTGATCCCCAGCTCCATGGAGCTGGGCGGGAAGAACGCGATGCTGGTCCTCGAGGACGCCGCGCTCGGCCGCGCGCTAGAGGGGGGCGAGCGGGCGATGTTCTCCAACGCCGGCCAGCTCTGCATCTCGGTGGAGCGCCTCTTCGTCCACGAGCGCGTCTACGACGAGTTCGTCGGGCGGCTGGTCGAGCGGGTTCGCAAGATGAAGCTCGGCGCCGGACTCAGCTACGAGTACGAGATGGGCTCACTGATCTCGCAGAAGCAGCTGGACACGGTCCGAAAGCACATCGCGGACGCGGTCGACAAGGGCGCCAAGGTGCTCGCCGGCGGGCGCGCCCGTCCGGACCTCGGGCCCTACTTCCACGAGCCGACCCTGCTCGGCGACGTCCGCGACGGCATGACCCTCTTCGCCGACGAGACCTTCGGACCGGTGGTCGCCGTCTCGAGCTTCTCGTCCGAGGACGAGGCGATCGAGCGCGCCAACGAGAGCCGCTTCGGGCTCAACTTCAGCGTCTGGACGAGGGACGTGCCACGCGGCCGGCGGATCGCCGAGCGGCTCGAGGCGGGCACGGTGAACGTCAACGAGGGCTACATCGCCGCCTGGGGCTCGGTCGACGCGCCGATGGGCGGCATGAAGGACTCCGGCGTGGGCCGCCGCCACGGCGCGGCCGGCATCCGGAAGTACACGGAGTCGCAGACCGTGGCCGTCCAGCGACTCCTGCCGATCGCGCCCCACGGGCTGGTCGGCCCGAGGCTGTTCACGAAGGGGATCACCGCCGGCCTTCGCTTGCTGCGGGCGATCCCGGGCTGGCGCTAGCGGGCGACAGGTCCGCCGGCCCGCGCAGCGAAGCTATCCGGAGTGCCCTCGGTCTACCTGCTTCGCTGCGCCGACGACAGCCTCTACTGCGGCTGGACCACCGACATCTCGAGGCGTCTGGCGGCGCATCGATCGGGCGCCGCGAGCCGCTACACGCGCAGCCGGCGGCCGGTCGAGCTCGCCCTGGTCCTGCCCGTCGCCGACCGCTCCAGCGCCCTGCGCGAGGAGGCCCGGATCAAGCGTCTCCCCCGCGCCGCCAAGCTCGACCTCATCGCCTGCCACGATGGAGGTATGGAGGACGTCGAGATCCGCGGAAACATGATTCGCCTCGGCCAGCTGCTCAAGCTGGCGGACCTGGCCGGCTCGGGCGGCGATGCCAGGGAGCTCCTGCGCAGGGGCCGGGTGAGCGTGAACGACCAACCCGAGACGCGTGCGGGCCGCCAGCTGCGGAAGGACGACGTCGTGGCCGTCGGCGACCGCGCCGTTCGGGTGGTCTGATGGCGTACACGACTTCGGAGGGCCGGCAGGAAGTGCTCGACGCCGTGGCGGAAGCGGCGAACGAGCTCGGCCTCGCCGGCGCCTGCCTCACGGAGGCGTACGAGCAGCTCGACGAGCAGAGCGGGGACAGGCTCGAGGAGGAGATCTTTCGGCCGATCCAGCTGGCGTCCGGGCGCGCGAAGCGCGCCCACGCCGGGTTCGCCGCTCGCCACGGGCTGGCCGTGGGGGCCTTCGAGGACCGGCCCGCGGGCCTGCCCTCGCAGGGCGCCCCCGGCTTCATCGAGCGCGCGGCCGAGGCGGCGGCCGCCGCCGACCGCGTCCTCGCCGAGCTTCAGGACTCGATGCTGCCGGTCGAGGCCGGCGACGAGCAGCTGCGCGCCGACCTCAAGGCGATCCGCGAGCCGCTCGACGGCATCCCCGGGAAGTCGCGCGCCTTGCTGAGCGGCATCGGACGCTAAGCGCCCTGCCTAGGTGGGCCAGGAGACCACTAGGACAGGACGCTAGGCCCGATTACTTGTCGCCGTCGCCCTCGGCGGGCAGGTCGGCCAAGTCGCCGAAGGCGCCCTCGCCGTCGCCGCCCCCGCCGCGGCCTCCGCCGTCGCCGATGCCGAAGCCCTCGATCTCGCCGGAGTCGGTCAGGCCGAGCTCGGCCG
>JBJMLJ010000463.1:0-3438 GCA_045805365.1 Thermoleophilaceae bacterium | reverse complement strand
CCGGGAGAGCCCGTCGCTGCCGGTCCTCGTGCTCGGCATCGGCGTCTTCATCTGGTTCGCCGGCGACGAGGGCGGCTTCAACCCCACCACCTTCCTGCTCGGCGGCCTCGTCTTCGTCGGCCTGCTGGCGGTCGCCATCGGAGCGCTGCGCCCGCCCCGCCCGCCCCGGTCGATCGTCGTCGCCGCCGGCCTGCTCGCGGCGTTCGCGGCCTGGAGCTACCTCTCGATCACCTGGGCGGGCGACAAGGGCACCGCATGGGACGGCGCCAATCGCACCGTGCTCTACGCGCTGGTCTTTGCCCTCTTCGCCCTCTGGCCGCTGCGGGGCGGCGGCGCGGCGCTGCTCGTGGCCGCCTACGGCCTGGGCGTGGCCGGCGTCGGCCTGGTCGAGCTCCTGCGGGCAGAGCACGCCCACGAGGCGATCCAGTTCCTCTACGTCGGCCGCCTCTCCGAGCCCACCGGCTACGTGAACGCCAACGTGGCGCTGTGGTTCTCCGCCTTCTGGCCGTGCGTGGTCCTGGCCGGGAGGCGCGAGCTCTGGCCGCCGCTGCGGGGCCTGTTCCTGGGGAGCGCGGGCCTGCTGGCCTCGCTGGCGGTGCTCGGCGAGAGCCGCGGCTGGCTCTTCGTCATGCCAGTGATGGTGATCCTGGCTGTCGTCCTCGTCCCGGGCCGCGGCCGGGTGATCGTCTCGATGGCCGCGGTGGCGGGCGCCATCCTGCTGATCCGCCGTCCGCTCCTCGACGTCTACGAGCACTGGCACCCGCTTCAGCCGCCGGGCGGGCAGCTCGCTCACGCGACCCGCGCGACGCTCATCGCGAGCCTGGCGCTCTTCGTCGCGGGCACCGCGGTCGCGCTGCTGGACCGCCGGATCCGCCTAGGGCAGGCGCCCGCCCGCCGGATCAGCGCCGCGCTCGTGGTGGTCTTCGCCCTCGCCTGCGTGGGTGCCGTAGCCGGCTACGGGGTGATCAAGGGCAACCCCGCGACCGCCGTCTCCGACAAGTGGCGCGAGTTCAAGAAGGGCGGCATCGAGCCGCACTTCACTGCCAGTCGCTTCAGCCTCGCCGTATCCACCTACCGCTACGACTACTGGCGGGTCGCCTGGCACGAGTTCACGACTCACCCGTTCAAGGGCGTGGGCGTCGACAACTTCGAGCGCGACTACCTCGTGCGCGGGAGGAGCAAGCAGACGCCCAAGTACCCGCATAGCACCGAGCTGAGGCCGCTCTCTGAGACCGGCGTCGTGGGCGGGCTGCTCTTCTTCGGCGCGCTGGCCGCGGCCCTCGTGGCGGCGTTCCCGGTCTTACGGAGGCCCGGGCTCGCCGGAGCCGCCGGTGGCAGCGCCCTGCTGCTGTTCGCCTACTTCATGATCCACGGCTCCATCGACTGGCTCTGGGAGTTCGCGGGGCTTGGAGGCCCTGCGTTCGCGATGCTCGGGATCGCGGCCGCGCTCGGCTCGGGGCGACCGTCGCCCCCGCGCAGCTTCCCCGGAGGCCGCCTCGCCGCGGCCGCCATCCTCGTCATCGGGCTCGTGGTCGCGGCCGGCTTCGCGTTCCCGTGGCTGGCCGCCCGGGACCTGTCGAACGCGCAGAAGGTGGCGACCAGCGATCCGAAGGGCGCCCTGGACCGCCTTGACCGTTCCCGGAGACTCAACCCGCTGTCGACCCTCACCGACGAGACCGCCGCGCTTGTGCTTTTGCACACAATGAAGACCCCCGAGGCCAAGGCGCGCCTCCGCAAGGTCATCGACCGCGATCCGACCGCGGCGTTCCCCTACCTCGAGCTCGGCGCGATCGCGTCGCTGGAGGGCAACAGGGCCGAGGCTCTGCGCCTGCTCCGGCACGCGCACGCCCTGACCCCGAGGGACGGCCCCACCAATGTGGCCCTCGAAACGGTCGAGCGAGGCAGGTCTCTGACGCCCGATCGCCTGGACAGCCTGATCCGGCGCGATATCGACGACCGTACCGGCCCGCGCTAAGTGCGAAGTTTTGGGCTACTCCGGGCGTTAATCGGGTAGCTATATTGCTATGGACCCTGTTTGCGACCGGCCGGTATACGTGCTATCTAGACAGGGAGCGGGTTCCCCGTACCAATCTACGAGCGGGAGTGACCGGCCATGGATTGGCCAGGTCAACTTTCCATAAAGGAGTGCTCTGGTCCTATGCGTAAGTTCAAAACAATGCTTGCGGTGGCGGGCGCTGTGGCGCTGCTCGTCCCGTCGGCTGCCTTCGCTGCTTCTGGCAGCGAGCAGGGCGGCTACGCGGGCTCGAACGACGTCGTCGCCGGCCTCCAGCAGGGTTCCGGGGGCGGCGGTGGCGGGCCCACCGGCACGACGGGTGGTGCCGGCGGCAGCCTTCCGTTCACGGGTTCCGACCTGGGCGTGATCGGCGGCGCAGGCGCGCTGCTGCTCGGCCTGGGCTTCGGCCTGCGCCGGCTGACGTACCGGCCGACGCGCGCCTAACCGGCCACCGAAATCTCAACAGACCTCGCGGGTGCCCAATCGGCGCCCGCGTCGTCGTGCCTACTTGCGGCGTGCGGCGTTGATCGGATGCCGGATTCCGGAGAGCCTCAGGCGCCGCGCCAGCGGTGAGACCTTCAGCTTGAAGCGCTCCAGCGAATCGCCACGGTAGACGCCCACACGGGGCCACAGGAGCGGGTTCCGGCGCAGCTCCCAGGCCCGCAGCGTGCCGGCGGCCTCATAGCCCGCCCGCTCCGCGGCGCGGACCACACGCCGGTTCACGTCGCCATAGGGGTAGGCGATCGAGCGGCAGGGCAGCCCCAGGGCGTCCTCCAGGCGCTCTCTGGAGCCCTTCAGCTCCTCCTCCAGGCGATCCGGCGGCAGAGCCGGCAGATGGGGGTGTGAGCGCGTGTGAGAGCCGATCTCCCAGCCGGCGCCGGCGAGTGTCTTCAGCTCCGCCGCGTCCAGGCAGCGCATCTCCTCCTCGTGGGGGCCGTCGAGCCAGCAGTCGATGCCGGGCCACGACATCGGGCCGTCCACCCCCACGAAGTCGGCGGGCACGTGGACCGTCCCCGGAAGGCCAAGGCGCGAGAGGATTGGGAAGGCAAGCTCGATAACGGACCGGTAGGCGTCGTCGAAGGTGACCGACAGCCTCGGCGCCCCGTCCCTGCCCGTTACCGCCTCGGTGAACGTGACGCCGCGGTAGCCGCGCCCGAGCAGCTGCTCGAGCTGCTCCTCGAACGGACCCGGCGCCACCGACAGATCGGCGGGCCAGGTGTCGCTCAGCGCGTGGTAACAGAGGACGAGGGTGTCGGCCACGACGGCAATCTAGCCTTCGGGTCCCCCTGTTACCTTCGGCGGCAATGAGCTCGGAGGAGCTGCCGCCGGGCGCCAGCATCAGCCGCAACACCGCGTTCGCCCTGGTAGCCCGGCTCGGCTCTGCGGTGTTCACGGCCGCGCTGACGCTCTTCCTGGCCCGCTAT
>JBJMLJ010000462.1:0-2765 GCA_045805365.1 Thermoleophilaceae bacterium | reverse complement strand
TCGCTCGCGCAGCGGGCCGGGGTCAACGTCGGGCAGGTCTACCGGGTCGACGCGAGCCGGCGGACGACCGGCACCAACGCCTACGTGAACGGCCTCGGCCACACGAAGCGGGTCGTGCTCTACGACAACCTGATCGACAACTTCCCCGACGACCAGGTGCAGTCGGTCGTCGCCCACGAGCTCGGCCACCAGAAGCACAACGACATCTACCGCGGCCTCGCCTGGCTCGCGCTGGTCGCCCCGGCGGGCCTCTTCCTCGCCCAGGCGCTGGCCGAGCGGATCGGCCGGCGCGCCGGGCTGGACGACTGCTCGCGGAAGCCGGGCCCGGCCGCGCTGCCGGCGATCGCGATGTCGCTCGCGCTCGTGTCCTTCGGCGGCGGCATCGCCTCCAACCTGATGTCGCGGCGGGTCGAGGCGAGCGCCGACGCGTTCTCGCTCCAGCTCACGCACGATCCGGCGGCCCAGATCGAGCTCCAGCGGCGGCTGGCGGTCAGCAACGTCGCCGATCCGGACCCGCCCAGGCTGCTCCAGCTCCTCTTCGGAAGCCATCCGACGACCCTCGAGCGGATCGGTATGGGCGAGAGCTGGGCTAGGAAGCGCTAGAGCTGTCCGGCTCGTCGAACTCCGGCAGGTCGCGAATGCCCTCCCGAGTCTTCCACTTGGAGAAGTTGTCCTCCATGGCGTCGATCAGCTCGCGCATGAACTTGGGCGAGAGGTTGAGGCGCGAGACCACCACGCCGGGCACCTCGCCCTCGTCGACCTCGTGGTCGACCAGCGCGAAGGTGATCGAGAACTCGTAGTCGGAGTGGGAGACGTTGGCGAAGTTGGCGTAGTGGCCCGCCATCGTCTCCGGATCCGTGTGGATGTTGAAGTGGCGCTCCTCGCCGTTCTCTTCCTCGGGCACGCGTCTAGTATCGCAAGCCGTTTGCCATGCGCATCTCCGTGATCGCGGTCGGCCGGCTGCGTCCGCCGTACGTGGACGACATGTCGCACTACCACAAGCTCCTCGCCGGCCTCGCGCGCGTGGAGGTCACCGAGGTGCGCGAGGACGAGAAGGTGCCGGCGCGGATCCCGGAGCGCGCCTACGTGGTGCTGCTCTCGCCCGAGGGCCAGACCTTCGACTCGATCGCATTCAGCGACTGGCTCGAGGACCGGCGCCAGGAGGGACGCGACCTCTGCTTCGTGCTCGGAGGGCCGAAGGGCCTCGAGCTCGACCGCTGCGATCTGAAGCTCTCGCTCGGCCCGATGACGCTGCCGCACCAGCTGGCGCGGGTGGTGCTGCTCGAGCAGGTCTACCGTGCCCACAAGATCCTTGCGAGGGAGCCCTATCACTACTGACCCGGTTGCCGACCTCCGCGGCGTCGTCGGCCAGGCCGCGACCGAGCTGCGCGGCGACGGCCTCGTCGACCTGCCGCGGCTCGAGCGCCCGCCGAAGGCCGACTTCGGCGACTACTCGACCAACGCCGCGCTCCTGCTGGCGCCGGAGCTGGGCGAGCAGCCGCGGGCGATCGCGGAGCGGCTGGGTGACGCCCTGGGGTCGCGGCTCGGCCCGGCCGTCGAGAAGGTCGAGATCGCCGGCCCCGGCTTCCTCAACCTGTTCATGGCCGACGGCTGGTACCTGGCGGCGGTGGCGGGGCTGATCGCAGCCGGCGAGCGCTACGGCGACAGCGAGCCGGCGACCAGGGAGCGGATCGGCGTCGAGTTCGTCTCCGCCAACCCGACCGGACCGATCACGGTCGCGTCGGCTCGCCACGCCGCCTACGGCGACTCGCTCTCCCGGATGCTCGAAACCGCGGGGCACGAGGTTGAGCGCGAGTACTACGTGAACGACTACGGGACCCAGACCCGACTGTTCGGCGAGTCGATCCGGGCCCGGGCACGCGGGGAGGAGCCGCCCGAGGACGGCTACCGCGGTGACTACGTCACGGAGCTCGCGGAGCGGATCGAGGGCGCCGCCGACGCCGATCCCGAGGAGCTGGCCGGGCGAGGCGTGGAGCTGATGCTGGAACAGATCCAGGGGACGCTCGAGCGCTTCCGCGTCCGGATCGACATCTTCTTCTCCGAGCGCTCGCTGCACGAGGGCGGCGCGATCCAGAAGGCGTTCGACGAGCTCGAGGAGCGCGAGCACCTCTATCCGCTCGACGGCGCCGTCTGGCTGCGCACCACCACGTTCGGCGACGACAAGGACCGGGTGCTGATGCGCTCGTCCGGAGAGATCACCTACTTCGGCGCCGACATCCCCCACCACGAGGACAAGCTCCGCCGCGGCTACGACCGCGCGATCGACATCCTCGGCGCCGACCACCACGGCTACGTGGCGCGGATGAAGGCGGCCTGGGAGGCGATCGGCGGCGAACCCGAGCGCTTCGAGATCGTGATCATGCAGCTCGTCAACCTCCTGGAGGGCGGCCGCCGGGCGCAGATGTCCAAGCGCCAGGGCGAGTTCGTGACGCTCGACGACCTGCTCGACGACATCGGTGTCGACGCGGCCCGCTGGTTCCTGCTGCAGCGAAGCCACGACACGACCCTCGACCTCGACCTCGAACTCGCCCGCCGGCACACCCAGGAGAACCCGGTCTACTACGTGCAGTACGCGCACGCCCGGATCGCCAGCATCCTGCGCAAGGCGGGCTCGGCGCGGGTCGAGGCGGCGCTGGCGGCGGACCTGGTGGCCTCCGACGAGGAGCTCCACCCCTCGGCGCGCGGGCTGATCAAGCGCCTGCTCGAGTTCCCGGCCGAGGTGAGCGAGGCCGCCGACCGCCGTG
>JBJMLJ010000461.1:0-4776 GCA_045805365.1 Thermoleophilaceae bacterium | reverse complement strand
GGCGAGCGCGCCCTTGACGTGGTCGTGCGGGCCGACCGAGACGCCTCCCGAGACGCAGACGACGTCGGCGTCCGCGAGTGCCGACTCGAGCGCCGAGCGGGTTCGCGCGGCGTCGTCGCCGACGGTCTCCTGGCGGACCAGCTCGCCACCCGCCGCCGAGACCTGGGCCGCGAGCGCGTAGGAGTTCGAGCTGAAGATGCGGCCGGCGGCGAGCGGCTGACCCGGCTCGGTGAGTTCGTCGCCCGTGACCACGAGAACCACCCGCGGCCGCAGCGCGCAGCTCGCCTCGGGCAGCCCGAGCGAGGCGAGCACACCGAGCTCCGCTGCGCCGAGCTCGGTCCCGGCGCTCAGCACGAGGTCGCCGCGGCGGACGTCCTCGCCGGCGCGGCGGACGTTCGCGCCCGGCTTCACCTCGGGCACGCGTACGCCGGCGTCGGTCGTCTCGGTCCTCTCGACCGGCACGACCGCGTCGGCGCCCTCCGGCATGGCCGCCCCCGTCGAGATCTTCATCGCCGTGCCCGGCTCGACTCGTTCGGCCGCGGGGTGGCCGGCGCGGGCCTCGCCGAGCACCGGCAGCTCGCCGGCCGCTCCCGCCACGAGGGCGTAGCCGTCCATCGCCGAGCTGTCGAACGGGGGCACGTCGAGGGGGCTGCGCACCTCGTCCGCCAGGACACGCCCGAGGGCGTCGGCGAGCATGACTTTCTCGGCTTCGAGCGGCCGAATCGCGGCCAGCACGAGCTCGCGCGCCTCGCTGATAGGACGAAGATCGGCCACCGGCTCGCAATTCTCGCCGTTCGACGCCGTTACCGCTCGGACGGCCGTTTTCGGGCCTTTCCCCCCAATTGCCGGAGTTGCCGGCCGTTAGTAGGGGTAGCCTTGTCTCGGCCCACGGGAGACCCGTGCCCACGGAAAACGATCGCCGCCGAAGTCCGAGCGTGAGGGGTCCCCTCGCGCGACTCGACCGCTCCCGTGAGGAGCTGGCCAAGGCATGGCTTGTTCGGCTGATCGAGCGGGCCTCGCTGGAGGAGATCCGCGACCTGCCCACGGACCAGATCGCGCGCGAGCTTCCCGACCTGATCACGGACCTCGTGCGCGCGTGCGCTGAGAACAACGGCGCGCCGTTCGAGCTGAGCGAGGACCAGGCCCAGCGCGCCTCCTCGCTGGCGGCGCTGCGCGCCGGCCGCGAGGCGTCGGCGGCGGGTGACCTCACGCGCGACGTCGCAGCCCTCCAGAGCGTGATCCTGCATGCCCTGCGCGAGGAGCTGGGCGACTCCGACCCCGAGCACTTCGTCGACATGGCCGAGCGACTCGCCGAGGCGATCGGCGCGGTTCAGGCCGCCGCCGTCGAGGAGCTCGTCCGCAGCCGCTCGCGCGAGCTCGAGTCGCAGGCGAACACCGATCCCCTCACCGGCCTCTACAACCTCCGCTACTTCCAGCGCCAGCTAAGCCACCTGCTCGACGTCCGCAAGCGCTACGAGCAGCCCTTCGCCCTCCTCCTGCTGGACATCGACGGGCTCAAGCGGATCAACGACGCGCACGGCCACCAGGCCGGCGACCGCGTCCTGATGCAGGTGGCGATGGCGCTGCGGCGCTCCGTGCGCAACGTGGACACGGCGGCGCGCCTGGGCGGCGACGAGTTCGCCGTGCTCGCGCCGCTCCAGGATACGAAGGGCGGAGCCATCCTCGCCGAGCGGCTGGCGGCGGCCGCCCGCGACGAGGTGGTTCCGCCGGACGAGCCGCCGATCACGCTGTCGATCGGCGTCGTCTCCTCGCCGCAGCACGGCGAGGAGCCGGACGGACTGATCGAGATCGCCGACCGCGCGATGTACAGGGCAAAGGCGGCCGGCGATCCCGTGGTGGTCGGCGACGACGACGGCGCCGAGGTCGCCGAGGAGGCGAAGAGCTAGGCGCTCACGCCGGCGCGGGCTCCGCGGCCTCGACCACCGGCGCCTCCTGCTCGCCCCGCGTGTTGGTGGCGCGCAGGCCGACCACCGCCGCGGCGACGAGGAAGATGCTCGACGCCAGCAGCGCCCGCTGGAATCCCGAGGTGAGCGCCTCGGGGGGCGGAGTGTGGGACGCGAGCAGCCGGCTCGTGTGCGCGGTGGCGATCGCGGAGAAGATCGCCAGGCCCAGGGCGCCACCGAGCTGTTGCGAGGCGTTGAGGAGCGCAGCCGCCAGGCCGGCCTTGTCCGCGGGCACGCCCGCGTTCGCGGCCGTGGTGACGCCGACGAACACGGCCCCGAGCCCGATCGACATGACGACCAGGCCCGGCAGCAGGTCGACCAGGTAGGAGCCGCCCACCGGCACCCGCGAGAGGTAGTAGACCCCCGCGGCGGCGATCAGCGACCCGGTGACGATCACCGGCCGCGTGCCGATGCGGGCAATGAGCTGCGACGCGATGCCCGCCGTGATCGCGACCCCAGCCGTCACGGGTAGGTAGGCGGCGCCGGTCTGCATCGGCGAGTAGCCGAGGACGTTCTGCATGTACAGCGTCAGGAAGAAGAACATCGCCAGGAAGCCGGCGACGCTGATCAGCTGGGTCGCGTCCGCGTAGGCGAGCCCGTTGATGCGGAACACCGACAGCGGCGCCAGGGGGCGCTTCACCCGGCTCTCGTTGACGACGAAGGCGGCCAGCAGCGCCAGAGCGCCGCCGAGCGTCCCGATCGTGCGGGCGCTGCCCCAGCCGACGTCCGGGGCCTCGACGAGCGAATAGACGAGCAGCAGCATGCCCGCGGTGGCCAGAGCGGCTCCGCGAACGTCGAAGTCCTTGAGCTGCGCGCGCGGGCCGTCGCCGCGGATCAACCAGAAGACACCGCCGAGAACGAGGACGACCGCCACCGGGTTGACGAACATCACCCAGCGCCAGCCGGGGCCCTCGGTCAAGAGGCCGCCGAGCAGGACGCCGGCGGCGGACGCGAGGCCCGCGACCGCCCCCCAGATGCCGAGCGCGGTGGTGCGGTCGGAGCCCTCCTTGAACGTGGTCGTGAGGAGCGAGAGCGCCGCCGGGAGCATCATCGCGGCGCCGACCCCTTGCGAGAGACGGGCGCCGATGAGAACTCCAGTGCTGTCGGCGAACCCGCCGACCAGAGAGGAGAGGCCGATCAGGACGGTGCCCGCGACCAGGATGCGCCGGCGACCGAGCAGGTCGGCGGCGCGTCCGCCGAGCAGCATGAACCCTCCATAGGTGAGGAGGTAGGCGCTCGGAACCCACTGAAGGCCCTGCTGCGAGAAGCCGAGGTCGCGCCGGATCGACGGCAGGGCGACGTTGACGATCGACGCGTCGATGAAGTCGAGGAACGCGACTGCGGCGAGCAGGGCCAGCGTGAGCTTGCCGCGCCGAGTCGCGAGGAACGAGGTCTGAGTAGAAGCTGTGGCCATTTTCGGGCCTCCTGGTGGTGATGGAACAAACTGTTCTGTTCCACGATAGCGGAACGGAATGGTTTGTTCCAACTGCTAGAATCGCGTCCGATGCCTGAGCCCGCGCCCACCCGCCGTGCCGGTCGGGCGGCGGAGGCCGCCCGCAACGACGACCTGATCCTGAACGCCGCCCGCGAGGTCTTCCTGGCCGACCCCCGAGCGCCGATCAGCGCCGTGGCCAAGCGCGCCGGCGTGGGCATCAGCGCCCTCTACTCGCGCTACGAGAGCAAGGAGGAGCTGCTCCGCAAGCTCAGCCGGGACGGGCTGGAGATCTTCCTCGAGGCGATCGACGCCGCCGTTCGCGACGAGCGCGACCCGTGGACGGTCTTCGCCGACTTCATGCGCAGGCTCGTCGACGCCGACATAGCCGCGCTCACCCTGACCCTGGCGGGCAGGTTCGCTCCCACCGAGGACATGTTCGCTCTCGCGGCCAGGACGGACACCGAGCTGTCCGAGCGGCTGTGGCCGCGCGTCAGGGAGGCGCTCCGGCCGGGCGTCGAGGTCGGCGACGTGTCGCTCGTGGCGGAAATCGTCGGCACCGTCAAGGTCGCCGACCCCGGGCGCACACGGCGGCTGCGCCATCGCTATCTCGAGGCGCTCCTCGACGGTCTCAGCGCGGAGCGGGCGGAGCCGCTTCCCGGGCCCGCCCCGACGCGGGAGGAGATCAACGAGCGCTGGGAGGCAGAGAGCTGATCGAGGGCTTCGACTACGCGGAGGTCCCGGTTGGGCCCACGACCTATCGCCCCGGGGTCGCTGGGAGCGGCCCGCCGGTCCTGCTGCTGCACGGCTTCCCCGAGACCCACTACTGCTGGCGTCCGGTCGCCCCGGCGCTCATCGCCGCCAACACCGTCGTCGTCTGCGACCTCAAGGGATACGGCGACAGCCGCTCCGCGCCCGGCGGACTGCTTGGCGAGGGCTACAGCAACCGCGACCGGGCGGCCGAGCTAGTCGAGGACATGGTGGGGCTGGGCTTCGACCGCTTCTCGGTGGTAGGGCACGACCGCGGCGGGCGGGTCGCATACCGGATGGCGCTGGACCTTCCCGAGGTCGTCCAGCAGCTGGCGGTCCTCAACGTCGTCCCCACGATCGACCAGTTCGAGCGGATGACCGAGGAGACCACGCTCGAATACCTCCCCTGGTTCCTCCTCGCCCAGCCGCCCCCCTTCGCCGAGCGAGTCGTGGGCGCCAGCGCCGAGTACTTCCTCCGCCACGCGTTGACGACCTGGGCGGCCTTGCCCGACGCGATCTCCGAGGAGGCCACGGAGCGCTACCTGCGCGCCTTCACGCCGGAGCACCTGACGGGCATCTGCGCCGAGTACCGGGCCTCGTTCCACATCGACCGCCCGATGGACGCGGACG
>JBJMLJ010000460.1:0-4069 GCA_045805365.1 Thermoleophilaceae bacterium | reverse complement strand
GCGCGGCCGCGAAGGTCTCCGCCTCGGTCAATCGCCAGTTCCTGTGCAGGCGGTCGGCCTCCTCCGCGATCTGCGCGGTGTCCTCGTCCAGCTTGCGATCGAACCGCTCCAGCGCCTCGTCGCTGAATATGCCCTCGCTCCAGGTCTCGCACTGGCCGCAGCGCAGCCACACCCAGAGGTGCGCGTCGCCGGCCTCGTCCCAGTTCACGGGGTGGACGAAGTCGCCGCCGCACTTGGGACAGATGTCCGGTCTGTCCGCCCCTCGGCGGCGAAGTCGCGCGAGCCACATGGGGCTAGCTTCTCCCCGGTCGGCCGTTTGCGCAAGCGTGGCGGGAGTTAAGGATTTCCGCCGCGGCGGGCGCCGCCCGGCAGCCGGTCGATCATCCGGCCGAGCCGCTCGACCGTCCCCTCGAGCGGCGTCACCAGGGCCACCGCCGCCTCGAGCGTCGGCAGCGTCGCCACCAGCTCGCCGCCGCGGGTGGCCACCTCGGCGGCGCGCCGTTCGATCAGGGTGCCCTGCTCGTGGATCTGGGCGCCGAGCGCGCCAAGCCGGTCGCCGAGCTCGACGATCTGCTCGCCCCGGGCGTCGATCGAGCTGCCCAGGGTCATGATCTCCTCGGCGCGGGCGTCGAGCCGCTCGAGCAGCTCCACCGCCGACTCCGCCCGGGCCTCGAGATCGTCGAGCCGGCGCATCAGCTCGCTGCTGACCTCGGCGAGCGTGTGCAGATCGTCAAACGCGCGCAGGAGCGCGAGCGGAGGCAGCTTGACGAGGTCGACGAACGACGCCACCGGCGAGGACTCTAGCCCCGGAGCGGTAGTTTCCCGGGCGATGCCTGGCAGGGGACGCCATCGCGTCGCGGGGATCGCGCAGCTCGCGCTGGGCCTGATCGGGCTGATGCTGCTCGTCCCCGCATCCGGCTCGGCACGGGCGCGCTTCGACGTGCGGGTCTTCGCCCACGTCCCGACTCCCGGGGCGCCCGAGGGATTGGCCATCGCCCGCGACGGCAAGGTCTACGTCGGCACCCTCAACGCGGAGGAGGGCGACAAGCGCGCACCCTCCAGGGTGTTCGCCTACTCGCCCAGCGGCAAGCTCGAGCGCAGCTACGAGATCAAGGGGCAGAACCTCGCCGAGGAGCACGGCATCACGGGCTTCGCCTTCGACGCCGAGGGCAGGCTGTACATCGGCGACCTGTCGCCGCCGCGCGTGCTCCGCCTCGACCTTCGAACGGGCAGGCAGGAGACCTACGCCACGTTCCGCGACGTGAAGCCGTGCGGCTCCGCTCCACCCGGCAACTGCTCGGCGGGGATCCGCGACTTCCCCTCCTGGCCGGACTATCTCGCGTTCACGCCCGACGGCACGCTGTACGAGACCGACTCGCTCCAGTCGCTGATCTGGCGGGTTCCCAAGGGCGGCGGGAAGGGCCGGATCTTCCTCACCGATCCTCGCCTCCAGAGCCTGATCGGATCGCCGGGCTTCGGCCCCAGCGCGATGTCGCTGATGCCGGACAGGCGAACCCTCATGTTCACCACCATCGAGGGGCCGACGGGCGATGGGGACCCGACCGCCGGCAGGCTCTGGAAGCTGCCCATCCGGCCCGACGGCCGGCCCGGCGAGCTGAAGGAGTTCTGGACGAGCCAGTCGGCGGACGGGCCGGGCGGCATCGGCTTTGGCCGCCGCTCCGGGGACATCTACATGGCGCTGTCCGGCTCCAACCAGATGGTCCTGCTGTCGCCCGAGGGCAAGGAGCTCGAGCGGGCGCCGAGCCCGGCGGCCAACGAGATGCAGGAGGTGCCCTTCGACTCGCCGCTGGCGGTGGTGTTCTCCGGCGACCGTCTGCTCGTCACCAACAGCGGCTTCCTCTCGGGCAGCGCCAGCAGCTGGGCGGTGCTCGACGTCTTCGCCGGCGAGCCCGGCGTGGCCCCGCTGGTGCCCCGGATCGGCGCCGCCTCGCGGCTGCCGCGCCTGCACCTGCGCGTCTCGCCGCGGCGCGTCCGCGCCGGGAGGACGGTTCGCTTCCGCTTCCGGGTGACCGGCCGCCGCGGCCGCCGGGTCAGGGGCGCCCGGATCGCCTTCGCCGGCCGCCATGCCCGAACCGGGCGCAGGGGCCGGGCTGCCATCAGGCGGCGACTGCGGAGGCGGGGTGTGTACAGGGCCCGGGCCTGCAAGCGCGGCTACCGCTGCGCCCGGGCCAGGGTGCGAGTGCTGAGGCGGCGCTAGATGCGCGCCCAGCCGGCGGCGCTGGTCGCGTGCGCGCTCGCCGCGCTCATGGCGGCCGCGCCGGCGGGCGCCGACACCGGTTACTCCCGGCCAGAGCAGTACGGAATCGAGCTCGTCAAGGACGTGCCGGTCCGGATGTCGGACGGCGTGACGCTCAGCACGGACGTCTACTACCCGACGGACAAGCGCACCGGCGAGCCGGCGCCGGGCCCCTTCCCGGTGGTCCTCACCCAGACGCCCTACGGCAAGCGCTCGCTGACCACGACCCAGGGCTACAACCCCTACGGCGGCGACGGCTACTTCCCCTACCTCGTCCGGCGTGGCTACATCAACGCCATCGCCGACGTGCGCGGCACGGGCGCCTCGGGCGGCGACTTCGGCCTCTTCTCCGCGCGCGACGCGGGCGACGGCGTCGAGCTCGTCCGCTGGGCGTCGCGGCTACCGCGCTCGGACGGGAAGGTCGGCGGGGCCGGCTACTCGTACGTCGGCCTGAACCAGCTCTTCACCGCGGCGCGCATTGGGCCGCACTCGCCGCTCAAGGCGATCGTTCCCTCCGCCGCCGGCTTCGACCTCTACCGCGACCTGGCCTTCGGCGGCGGCATCCCCAACGCCGTGTTCGCGGCCGGCTGGGCGGGGCTGCGCACGACCATGCTGGCCTCGGACCCGTCCGCGACCGCCGACAGGGTCCGCGGCTACGCCGGCCTCGACGCGTCGCTCTACACCGAGATCGAGCGCGGCGGCGCCCGCGCCTATGACTCTCCCTTCTGGGGCGAGCGGGCGCCCTCGGGCCGCCTCGCCCAGATCGTCCGCAACGGCATCCCGGCGCTGATGCTGAGCGGCTGGTTCGACGTCTACCAGCGCGGCGTCGTCCTGAACTACGCCGCGTTCCAGAACGCCTGGGCGCACCGGGACGTCTACGGCCCGATGCGCGCAGGCCAGAAGCCGACGCCGCGCTACCAGGCCGTGATCGGTCCCTGGTTCCACAACCCGGTGGGGATGGGGGAGTGGATCCAGCAGATCCACCTCGAGTGGTTCGACCACTGGCTCAAGGGCATTCCCACGAAGCTGACGAGAACGCGCGCGCCGCTCCACGCCTTCGAGCTGGGCGCGCGGCGCTGGCTCGACGCCGGCGACTATCCGCTGCCTCAGGCGCGCGTACGCCGGCTCTGGGCCGGCCAGGGGATGAGCCTCGCCGACCGGCCGCCGAGCGCCGTCCGGGCCGCGGACAAGCTGGCCTGGCTGCCGGCCTCGAGCCCCTGCAATCGCCACCCGGACCAGTGGAGCACCGGCTTTGGCGGCTACGTCTCCGCGTTCGTGGGCACGCCGGTCAACCCGTGCGACAACCACGACGAGACCACGCGCGCGGGCGCCCTCACCTACACGACCCCCCCGCTGTCGCGCGACCTCACCCTCGCCGGCCCGGTCGGCGTGGGCGTCTACATGAGCTCGACCAGCCGCGACAGCGAGCTCGTCGCCACGCTCGAGGACATCTCGCCGAACGGCGCCTCGTACCCGCTGACCACCGGCGCGCTGCTCGGCTCCCTGCGGGCCGTCGACTCCCGCCGCAGCTGGCCGAGCCTGCCCTATCACCCCTATACGCGCGCGAGCCGGCGCGACCTGACACCCGGCAAGCCCACCCTCCAACAGATCGAGGTCCCGCCGGTGTTCGCGCGGCTCGCCCGCGGGCACAGGCTGCGCCTCACCCTCGCGAGCTCGGTCACCCACCTGGCGCCGACGGCCGCGCAGCTCCCCGGCCTGGCCGGCGGCGTCTACGACATCCTGCGCGAGCGCGGCCGGGCGACCTACGTCGACCTGCCGCTGGCCGACCCGGCGAGCCTGACGGTGAGCGGG
>JBJMLJ010000459.1:0-2201 GCA_045805365.1 Thermoleophilaceae bacterium | reverse complement strand
TGGTCGGGGCGGCGTCGTTCGCCGCGACGTTCGCCACCCCGCTCGGGCCGGCCATCTGGTCCTACGTCGCCAGCTTCCGCAACCCCGCCATCCACCTGGCGACACAGGAGTGGGAGCCGGCCTACAGCTCGCTCCCCTGGATGATCTTCCTCGCCATCGCGGCGAGCTTCGCGGGCTGGCTGTTCGTGAGAGCACCGCGGCCGCGGCCGCTCACGCCGGCCATCGTCGCGGGCGGCTTCCTGCTGCTCGCGGCCTCGTCGGTCCGCAACGTCATCTTCGTCGCGCCGGCGATCTTCCTGCTGATCGCGGCCCACGCGCCGGAGGCCACGGCCCGGCGGAGCCTGCGCCCGGCACTCACCGCCGCGGCCGCAGCCCTCGCCCTCGTCTTCCTGACCTTCGCGGTCCTCGGGCCGCTGCGCGAGCCGGCCTTCCTGAAGTCGGGGGTCGCCCAATACGCACTCAGCCACCCGCCGAAGCACGGCCGGATCGGGGGCCGGGGCGGCATCGGCTCGTACCTGCTCTGGCGCTCCCCCCGGACGCCGATCGTCGTCGACGGGCAGCTCGAGCACTTCACGCCCGCCGAGCTGCGCGGCGCCTACGGGCTCACCGGGGGCAACCCCCGCGCGCTCCGCTACGTGAGGCGCTGGAAGATCGGCGCGATGATCATCACCCACCCGCCGGCGGCGCGCCTCCTCCAGCGGCACGGCTTCGTGGTCAAGTACTGGAACCGGAAGGGGATCTACCTGGTCCGGAGGTCGAGCGGCTAGCGGCCCGATGGACAGACCGGCCTGGATTCCCGAGGAGCTGTACCCGTTCGAGAGCCACTACGCCGACGTGGGCGGGGCGCGCGTGCACTACGTCGACGACGGGAGCGGGCCGCCGCTGCTCCTCCTGCACGGCAATCCGACCTGGTCCTTCCTCTACCGGGATGTGATCAAGGGACTACGCGACCGCTTCCGCTGCATCGCGCCGGACCACCCCGGCTTCGGCCTGTCGACCGGGCCAGCGGACTACGGCTACACGCCCGCCGAGCACGCCGACGTCCTCGAGAAGCTGATCCTCGAGCTCGACCTGACCGACATCACGATGATGGTGCAGGACTGGGGCGGGCCGATCGGCTTCGGCGCGGCCGTGAGACAGCCGGATCGGTTCGCCCGCTTCGTCGTGGCCAACACCTGGGCGTGGCCGAAGTCGGACTTCGGGACTCAGGCCTTCTCCCGCTTCCTGGGCGGGCCGATCGGCGGCTATCTGATTCTGCGCCGCAACTTCTTCGTCGAACGCGCCATCCCCGGCAGCATGAAGCGCAAGAAGCTGTCGGAGGAGGTGATGGACGCCTACCGCGGCCCCTTCCCCACCCCCGAGTCGCGGAAGCCGGTCCACGTCTTCCCCCGCGAGATCCTCCGGAGCCGGCCCTTCCTGGCCGAGATCGAGCGCGGGCTACCCGCCCTGCGCGACCGTCCGGCCACGATCGTCTGGCCGACAAAGGACGTCGCCTTCCGCGAGCCCGAGCGAAAGCGCTGGGAGGAGATCTTCCCCGACCACACCACGACCCTCCTCGAGGGCGCCGGGCATTACTGCCAGGAGGACGCCCCCGAGGAGATCGTCGCGGCGATCAGCGCGTGAGGACGACGGCGAGCCGCGTCGACTCCCCCTTGCCGGGCGAGATCCTGAACGTGCCGCCGGCGCCGGCGTAGCGCCCGCTGCCACCGACCACCGGCAGGACATAGCGCTCGCTGAGCCCGTGGCCACCCGTGGCCACGATCTCGCCCCGCTTCAGGTGGAGCATGATCGAGCTGGCCTCGGTGCCGTGTCGCTCGTTGCCACTTACGAGCTGCGAGGTGAGCTCGAAATGGCCCTTCCGCCCGCCCGCGCTGCTCCGAAGGGTCCCGCTCTCGAGGAACTGGTCCCCGATCGAGGTGCCCTTCGGGCCCAGGTTGGTTGTCAGCCGCGGCGATGCCCTCCTCGCCCCGGCCATCACCCGCCGGCTGATCGAGCAGTACACGAAGCGTCCGGCGCCCGGCGCGGGCCCGCCGGCCGAGCTTGAGGAGCTGACGGCCCGGGAGCTCGAGGTACTCCGCCTGCTCGCTCGCGGCATGTCCAACGCGGAGATCGGCCAGGAGCTCTTCCTGAGCCCGGCGACCGCGAAGACCCACGTGGCCCGAGTGCTCTCGAAGCTCAACCTCCGGGACCGCATCCAGGCC
>JBJMLJ010000458.1:0-5132 GCA_045805365.1 Thermoleophilaceae bacterium | reverse complement strand
AGCTCCGACTCCGTCTCCACCCGGGTGAAGGCCTCGAGCAGGGTCTCCACGCCCTTGTAGTCCCGCAGGAGCCCGAAGAACATGACGACCGGCCCCTCCACCTCGGCCAGCTCCGGCGGGAGCGGTCGCGTCTCCTTCAGCACGGTCAGGTAGTCGAAGGCGCCGTGCGGGATAACGTGGATCCGCTCGCGCGGCACGCCGAGCCGGCTGGCCAGCTCGTCGACGCCGTGGCTCGAATGCACCACGAGCGCGTCGACCCGCCGCGCCACGCCGGCATCGACCTTGAAGGCTGCGAACGGCAAGCGGCGCGGATCGACGTTGTGGATCGTCACGACCGTGGGCCGCGAAGGGAGCAGGTAGCGGTCGAGCCAATCGAAGGCGATCCACTGGAAATGGACGACGTCGGCCGCCCTGGCCCGCCGGCGGTAGCGGAGCATCGTCGGCACGTGCTCGGCCAGCCGCAGCGTCCGCCGGGCCGGCACCGACGAGGGCGCCAGCCTCGTGCTGAGCCTGTAAAAGGACTCCTCCAGGCGGTAGCCGTCGGGCTCCGGCCGCGGCCCGTGGACGAAGCGGCTGGTGATCAGCTCGACGTCCGCACCGGCCGCGGCGAGCGCCGAGCTCAGCGCGTGGTCGTAGGGCGGCGTGTTCGCCGAGGGATCGACGATGTGAACCCGCACGGCATCATTATCTGAGTGCGCCTCTCCTACTGCGTCGTGAACACGAACGGCCGCGAGCGCCTGCTCGCCTGTCTCGACTCGATCGAGCGGACCGCGCCGGAGGGCGTCGAGCGCGAGGTGCTCGTGCTCGACAACGCCTCGGCGGACGGATCGGCGGAGGCGGTTCGGGAGCTCGGCCGCGACATCGAGCTGATCGAGCTGGACCGGCGGACGGGCAAGGGCGAGAACGACTCGACGCTGCTGAGGACCGCCCGCGGCGACTACTGCCTGCTGCTGAACGAGGACTCCGAGCTCCAGCCGGGGGCGCCGCGGCGGCTGCTCGACGCGCTCGAGGCCGACCCGCGCGCGGCGGTGGCCGGCTGCGCGCTGCTCGACACGAACGGCAAGCCCGAGGCGTCGGCCTGGCGGCTGCCGAGCGTGGGCACGGCCCTCGCGGCGGCCCTCTTCCTGCACCGCGTCTTCATCGTCCAGGGCGGCGGCAGCGGGCCCCAGGAGGTCGGCTGGGCGCAGTCGAGCGCGATGCTGGTGCGGCGGTCGGCGGCGGAAGAGGTGGGCTTCCTCGACCCCGACTTCTTCGTCTACTCGGACGAGACCGACTTCTGCAAGCGCCTGCACGACGCCGACTGGCGCATCCTGCACGTGCCCGAGGCGGTCGCGGTGCACCACGACCAGCTCGAGACGGACACGGCCGGGGCGCAGCGACGGATCGTCGAGTTCCACCGCAACCGCGACCTGTACATGCGCAAGCACCATTCCGCGGCGGCGGCGGCGGTGGCCCGGGTGACCG
Organism: Thermoleophilaceae bacterium; assembly: GCA_045805365.1. Lineage (GTDB taxonomy): Bacteria > Actinomycetota > Thermoleophilia > Solirubrobacterales > Thermoleophilaceae > DASXBA01. The sequence goes on along the minus strand of JBJMLJ010000458.1, from coordinate 3,668 downwards.
GCTCCTGGTTCTACCTCGTCCGCGCGGCGGCCGCCGCCGTCCTGCCCGGCCACGGCGCCCGCCACTGGCTCCTCCACGCGCGCCAGGCGCTGACGCCCGGCCGCGGCGAGGGCATCCGCGAGGCCGCCGAGGCCTTCAACCGCAGCCACGCGCGTGCGAGCGCTCTTCCTCGGTAAGAACAAGCGCTCGGCGGCGCGGGCGCTCGACTGGCTCGTCGAGCAGGGCTGCGAGGTCCCGGCCGTGGTCGCGGCGGAGCCGGACGACTGGACGCATCCCGAGCAGCGGCTCGACCTCGTGGCCGACCGGCGCGGCCTGCCGCTGGTGTCGGCCGAGGCGATCTACGAGCAGCCACTGGACGAGATCGACCTCGTCATCTCGTTTCTCTTCTGGAAGCGGATCGAGGCGCCCCTGATCGAGCGGCCGCGGATCGGCTGCCTCAACTTCCACCCGGCCCCGTTGCCGGACATGCGCGGCGTCGGCGGCTACAACGTGGCGATCCTGGAGGGCCGGCCCGACTGGGGCGTGTCCTGCCACTTCGTGGACAAGGACTTCGACACCGGCGACCTCGTGGCCGTGCAGCGCTTCGACTATGACCCCGGCTCCGCCACGGCGTTCTCACTCGACCTCGAGAGCCAGGAGCGGCTGGTCGGCGTCTTCCAGGACGTGCTAGGCCGGGCCCTCGCCGGCGAGGAGCTGCCACGCGAGGCCCAGGGCGAGGGCCGCTACGTCAGCCGAACCGAGCTCGAGGAGCTGCGGACGATCCGGCCGGGCGACGACGTCGACCGCAAGCTGCGCGCGTTCTGGTATCCCCCATGGCCGGGCGCCACGATCGACGTGGACGGACGCAAGCTGACGCTCGTCGACGACGAGCTGCTGGCACAGGTCGCGCAGGCCTATCGCGAGGCCGGCCAGATCCCCTAGGGCCGCAGGTACCCTGGACTGAGTGGCCGGACTCGCCTGCAGCTCGTGTGGAACCGAGAACCCCGCCGGGGCCCGGTTCTGCATGTCGTGCGGGGTGCCGCTCGAGCGGCGCTGCCCCAGCTGCGGTGAGAGCGTGCCCCAGGAGGCCCGCTTCTGCATGGCCTGCGGCGCCTCGCTCGAGGGTGCGCAGACGACGGTCCAACGGGTCGTCCAGCAGCGCGAGGCGCCTCCGGAGGAGCGGCGCCAGGTAACGGTCCTCTTCGCCGACCTCTCCGGCTACACGGCCGTGGCCGAGACCATGGACCCGGAGAAGGTGAAGACGCTCGTGGACGGCGCCCTCCTGCGCCTCGGGCAGGAGGTGGCGCGCTACGACGGGACCGTCGACAAGTACATCGGCGACAACGTGATGGCCCTGTTCGGCGCGCCCGTGGCCCACGAGGACGACGCTGAGCGGGCCGTGCGCGCGGCGCTCGGCATGCAGAACGCCATGGCCGAGATCAACGAGCGGCTCCCCGAGGGCGTGAGCTTCGCCCTCCGCGTGGGCCTGAACACCGGCGAGGTGCTGGCCGGCGCCGTGGGCGACGACTACACGGTCATGGGCGACACGGTGAACGTTGCCGCCCGGCTGCAGACGGCCGCGCGGCCGGGAACCGTCACTGTCGGCGAGCGGACCATGAAGGCGACCGTCGAGGCCGTCAGGTACGAGAAGCTCGAGCCGCTGACGCTGAAGGGCAAGGCGGAGCCGGTGCCCGCCTGGGAGGCGGTCGGCGTGATCGCGGAGCACGCCGTGCGGCGCACCACGATCGGCCAGGAGGCGCCGCTCGTGGGCCGCGACTACGAGCTCGGCACGCTCGAGTCGCTCTACGAGCGGGTCGTGCGCGAGCGCAGGCCGCACCTCGTGACGCTGATCGGCGAGGCGGGTGTCGGAAAGTCGCGCCTCCTCTCGGAGTTCGAGCGGCGTCTGGGCGACCGGCCGCAGGCACCCGTGCTGAGGACAGGCCGCTGCCTGCCCTACGGCTCGGGCATCGTCTTCTGGGCGCTCGGCGAGGTGCTGCGCGACGAGTGCGGCATCGTCGAGGCGGACACCTCCGAGGCAGCCTGGCGGAAGCTGGCCTCCTACGTGGAGCAGGCGCTAGCGGAGGGCAGCGAACAGGCGAGCGAGTCGCCGGAGCGGCGCGCCGCCGTGATCGGCCGTTCGCTCGGCCTCGACGTCCCGGAGGAGATCGGCCAGATCGACGCCGAGGACCCCGAGCGAGTCCGCGACTCGTTCTTCTCCGCCCTCCGATCGCTTATCGAGGCGATGGCCACGCGTCGCCCGGTGGTGCTCGCCTTCGAGGACATCCACTGGGCGGACGAGGGCATGCTCGACGTGATCGAGCACCTGGCCCAGTGGGTCCGGGCGCCGCTTGTGGTGCTTGCCCTCACCCGCGACGAGCTGCTCGAGCGGCGGCCGAGCTGGGGCGGCGCGCGCCGCAACGCGACCCAGCTCTTCCTCGAGCCGCTGACCGTCGAGGACACGCAGGAGCTCGTGACGGCGCTGCTGCCGGGCGACGGCGGTGCCGAGGTCGCGCCGGTCGTGGCCGAGCGCTCGGGCGGCAACCCCCTCTTCGCCGAGGAGATGGTCCGGCGGATCAGGGAGGAGGGGAGCGCCGAGGCCGAGCAGCTGCCGGAGACGGTCCAGGCCGTGCTGGCGGCGCGCCTCGATGCGCTCGAGCCCTTCGAGCGCCGCCTCGTGCAGCAGGCCGCCGTCGTGGGCCGCACGTTCTGGGCGAGCTCGCTGGCCGGGGTCGCCCAAGCCGAGGGGCAGAACCTGGAGCGCGCGCTGGTCTCCCTTCAGGAGAAGGACATCCTCGCTCCCGGCCCCGAGGGGCGGCTCGCCGGAGAGCGGGAGCTCGCCTTCAAGCACGTCCTCATCCGCGACGTCGCCTACGGGATGCTCCCCAAGGCGGTCCGCTCGCGGAAGCACTTCGAGGTCGGGGCCTTCATCGAGGAGCGGGCCGGCGACCGCACCGACGAGGTCGTGCCGCTGCTGGCCGAGCACTACGGCCGGGCCGCGGCGCTCGGCCGCGAGGGCGGGCTGGCCGGCGAGGAGCTCGCCCCCATGGGCGAGCGAGCGGTCCGCTTCCTCGAGGAGGCGGGCAACGCCGCCGGCCAGCTCTACTCGAACCGCGAGGCCGTCTCTCACTACCGCCATGCCCGCGAGATCGGCTCGACCGATCCGGCGGCGCCGGTGCGCATCGGCGAGAAGCTCGGCGACGTGTCGCTGCGGCTCGGCCGCGTGGACGAGGCGATCGGCGTCTGGCAGGAGTGCCTCGAGTACCACCGCGGCCAGGAAGACCTGGAGCGGGTGGCCGACCTGCACCGCAAGATCGGCGCCGGGCTCTCCCACAAGGGCGAGCGCAAGGCCGCGATCGAGCACTACCAGAAGGGGATCAACCTACTGAAGGACGGGCCGCCGCGGCTCGAGCTCGTGCGGCTGTACGAGGAGGCCGCCTGGCTGTACCTGCACACCGGCGACAACATGCTCGCCATCTACGCCTCCGAGAAGGCGCTCAGGCTGGCTGAGCGGCTGGGCGAGACGCGCGCCGCGAGCCGCGCCCACGGAATCTTCGGTCGGGTGTTCGGGCGAATCGGCGACACGGAGAAGGCCCGCTCCAACCTCGAGCGCTCGGTGGAGTTGGCCCGCGGCTCCGACCACGGCGAGACGATCCTGGCCCTGCTCGCCCTCGGGCGGCACCTCGAGATCT
>JBJMLJ010000457.1:0-2167 GCA_045805365.1 Thermoleophilaceae bacterium | reverse complement strand
GCCACCAGCAGCCGCAGGTCCGGATCGGGTAGCGACGTGAAGGCCTCGATGGCCTGGGGCACGCGCTTGTAGCGGCGCAGCTGCCCGAACAGGAGATAGGTGAAGGCGGCCCGGGGAATGCCGAGCTCGGCCCGGGTCTCCTCGCGCCCCCTGCCGGCCGGGGGGTAGAGCCCGATGAAGTGGCCGTGCGGAATGACGGTGAGGTCGGCGACCTCGCCGTATGCGTCCTCGATCTGGCGCGCCGCGTACCCCGAGTGGGCGATCACGGCGTCGGCGCCGCGCAGCGCGGCCCGGGTGACGAGGCCCTCGAGCCGCGGGTGGCGGGGCTCGTGCGGCCGCAGGTTGTGCGCCGTGAAGACCACGCGCTTGCCGGAGCGGCGCAGGCGGCGAAGTGTCCAGAGGAGGCGAGCCGCCCGGACCGAGCTGCGCGCCAGCGAGTCGGCGCCGATGAGGTACTCGAGCCAGTGCAGGTGCACCGCGTCCACGGGGGCGGCCGGCGCGGCGTGGACGTCCGGCAGGTCGACGAGGTCGACGCCCTTGCGCTCGAGGGCCGGATGCAGCATCCGCAGGTAGGGCGCCTCCGCCAGCTTGGGGAACGAGGCCACCCTCAGCCGGCCGCTCCGCCGGCCGAGCACGATCCTCATGCCCTTGGCCAGCCCACGGCCGTAGTCCTCGTGGCTCCAGACCTCGGGCTCTTCCAGCAGCCCGCGCAGCTTCGGATTGTCCTCCGCGATCTCGACCCGTGCCCCGCATGCCCTCGCCTCGAGCACCGAGCGCTCGCCGCCGCCCTCGAGCTCGGCGGCCACCAACACGTTCCTCGCCCGCCCGTAGTAGCCGGCGAGCTCCTCGTAGGTGACGAAGTCGACCACCTCCACGCCGTCGCGGCACAGCTCGTCGAGGAGGCCGGGATCGGGCTCGCTCAGGTCGCCGACCACCAACCGGCGGCCGACCTTGCCGAGCAGGCGCTCGTGGCGCTTGTAGCGACGCAGGGCGCCCACCGACAGCCAGTCGATGTCGCGCTCGACACCCGGCAGCGGGCGCATCACCCGGGTGTCGATCCCGAACGCGTGCATGCGGAGCGGGTGGCGGCGGAGCTGCGGCTCGTACCAGCGGGTCTGGTACCAGAGGACGTCGTAGAAGCGGAGCCGCCGGCGCCGGCGGGGTGGCTCGCCGACACCGGAGATGAGGATGCCCCTGGGCACGTCCGCGCTGCCCAGGTGCTCGCGCACCAGGCGGTCGACGATCCAGTCCCAGTTGCTCTTGACGAGAAGGAAGTCGCAGTCGCCGAGCCGCGCCAGGTGGTCGGCCTGGGCCGGATGGTCCGGATGCAGGTTGAGCCAGCGGACGTCGAACTCGTCGGCTACCAGCTCCATGCCGGCTGTGAAGCCGTCGTGCCAGGCGTCGGCCTTGCGCGAGCGCGGCGACACCGCGTAGGCGACGTTGACCACCGCCGGGCTAGCCGTCATCGCCCAGCTCCCTCTCGGTCCGGCGGCGCACCCGGTGGCGGAAGCTCAGCAGGCCGAGCAGCCCGGCCAGGCGGGCCGGCCTCGAGACGATCCAGGCGGCGCTGCCGAGCGCCTCGCGGCGACGCCCAGCCGCCAGTGAGTCGCGCAGGTCGTCCCACTCGGCCACCGCGCTGCGGCGATCCAGCAGGTCCCGTGACCACCAGGGGCGGCCGGCGTAGGAGCCCACGATGGCCCGGTGGGCCCGGGTCGAGCGCCTCGTGTGCTGCGACTTCGAGCCGTCGTGACGGCGCCAGCGGTAGACGACCACCGGAAGCGCGAGGCCGGTGCCGCGCTCGAGCAGGCGGATGACGAGATCGAAGTCCTCGGCGAGCGGCAGGCCGGTGTCGTAGCCCCCGACCGCGCGGATGTCGTCCGTCCTGATCAGGAGGCCGCTTGCCGGCACGATGTTCTCCGGAAAGACGACCTCCCTTGGCGAGCCGAGCAGCTTGGGCCGCTTGCCTGGGACCCCGGCGTAGCGGGGGCGTCCGCCGCTCGCCAGGGCCGCGCCGGCCACGAACACATGGCCGTCGCGCATGCGCCAGAGCGTGTCCAGGTGGTGGGGCAGCCAGCGGTCGTCGGAGTCGAGCGGCGCGATCCATGGCTGGCTGGCCGCGACCACGGCGGTGTTGCGCGCCGCCCCGGCGCCGCGGTTCCGCTCGTGC
>JBJMLJ010000456.1:0-5267 GCA_045805365.1 Thermoleophilaceae bacterium | reverse complement strand
GGCCGTGCTGAGGCTGAAGTCGCGCCTCCAGGGGGATCCGCTCGCCGAGGCCGACTAGCCGACCGCCGTGAGCATCAGCGCCGAGGAGCAGCTCCGGACGGTCGCCCGTCAGCAGGCGGCCGTGGCCGAGCTGGGGCAGCGGGCGCTGGGCGGGCTGACGCTGGAGGGGCTCGTCGACCAGGCCGTGGCGGTCGCGGCACGTGAGCTCGACGCGGAGTTCGTGTCGCTGCTGGAGCTGACCGGCGACGGCAAGGCGCTCCTGATCCGTGCCGGACACGGCTGGCCGGAGGGAGTCGTCGGCGGCGTGCTGCCGACGGAGGCTTACCAGCTGCCGGGGTTCGCGCTACAGGAGGACGGGCCCGTGATCGTCGACGACTTCGCCACCGAGGAGCGCTTCGAGCCGTCCGAGGTCCAGCGCGACCTCGGGATCGCCAGCTCGCTGGCCGCGCCGATCGCATCCGCCGGCGGCCACTTCGGCGTGCTCGCGGCGCACAGCCGCGAGCCTCGCTTCTTCAGCCGCGACGACGTCCACTTCGCCCAGGCGCTCGCGAACGTCGTCGGGGCAGCCGTAGAGCGCGCGCGTGCCGACGAGCTCGTCCGCGACAGCGAGGCACGCTTCCGCGAGCTCGCCGACACCACGCCGGCGCTGATGTGGACGACCGACCAGGAGGGACGCGTCACGTTCGTCAACGCGGGCTGGCTCCGGTTCACCGGGCGCGAGCTGGAGGAGGAGCTCGGCGACACGTTCGCCCTGAGCGCCCACCCCGACGACCGCGAGGAGCTCAAGCGCCGCTGGCAGGAGGCGCTCGCCCGCCGCGAGGAGCTCCGCGTCGAGTACCGCCTGAAGGGCAGCGACGGCGAATACCGCTGGGTCCAGGAGACCGGCGTGCCGCGCTTCGCCGGCGGGGAGTTCCTGGGCTACGTCGGGACCGCGACCGACATCCACGAGCGGCGCGTGATGGAGGAGGCGCTGCGCGAGTCGGAGCAGGGCTTCCGCGAGCTCGCAGACAGCGCGCCGGTGATGATCTGGACGACGGACGCCGAGGGCCTCGTCACATTCGTAAACGCGGGCTGGCTGAGCTTCACCGGGCACGCGCTCGAGGAGGAGCTCGGCCCGAGCTGGACGGTGGGAGTCCATCCCGACGACGCCGACGAGGTTCTGGCCTCCTGGCTGCGGGCGCTGGCCGCGCGCGAGCCGTGGCAGCGCGAGTACCGCCTCAAGCGCGGTGACGGCGAGTACCGCTGGATCGTCGACCGCGGCGTGCCCCGCTTCGAGGCCGGTGGCTTCGTCGGCTACGTGGGGACCGCGACGGACATCCATGAGCGCCGCGCGATGGAGGAGCGGCTGCGCGTCGTCTACGAGCGCGAGCACCGGATCGCCGAGACGCTCCAGCGGAGCCTCCTGCCCGAGCGGCTGCCCGAGATCGACGGCGTCGCGATGGCCGCGCGCTATCTCCCCGCCGGCCGCGGTGCCGCCATCGGAGGCGACTGGTACGACGCGCTGGAGCTGAGGGACGGCCGCGTGGCGCTGGTGGTGGGCGACGTGGTCGGCCACGGCCTCAGGGCCGCCGCGACGATGGGGCAGCTCCGCAACGCCTGCCGTGCCTACGCCCTCGTCGAGGCCTCCCCGTCGGAGGTGGTGGCGCGGCTCAACCGCCTGCTGGCGAGCAGCGGCGAGGATGCGATGGCCACCGTGCTCTACCTCGTCCTCGACCGCGAGACCGGCGAGGTCTCGTTCACGAGCGCCGGCCACCCGCCGCCGCTGGTCCTGACGCGGGCCGGCGCGACCTTCCTGGAAGGCGGCCGCTCGGTCCCCGTGGGGGCCGCCGACCCGGCCGTGTTCCGCGAGACGACCGAGACCCTCCCGGCGGGCGCGACGCTGCTGCTCTACACGGACGGGCTGGTCGAGCGCCGGGACATCCCGCTCGAGGACCGGCTCGGGCAGCTCCAGGCGGCCGCGGCCGCGGCGGGCGGCGAGCTCGAGGAGATCTGCGACCAGGTCCTCGACGGGGTGATCGGCTCGGTCGACCCGGTCGACGACGTGGCCGTGCTCGCGGTCCGGCCCGAGCCGGCCTCGGCCGAGCGCATGAGCGCGACGCTCCCTGCCGAGCCGGAGTCGCTGGCCGGCCTGCGCCGCCGGCTCGGCCGCTTCCTCCATGCCGCCGGCGTCTCCGATGCCGAGCAGTACGAGGTCACGCTCACGGTCTGCGAGGCGGCGGGAAACGCGATCGAGCACGCCTACGGGCCCGCCGACGCGGACTTCAAGGTCGAGGTCCGCCTCGACGGGCAGGAGCTAACCGCCGACGTCCGCGACGAGGGCAGCTGGCGCGCGCCGCGGGGACAGGAGCGCGGTCGCGGCCTCCAGATCATCGAGGGGCTCATGGACGACGTCTCGGTCCTCGCCGAGGAAGGCGGTACCGTCGTGCGCATGCGGAGGCAGCTGGCGGCAAGGGTGCCGGCGTGACTACCTCGGCCGAGATCGCAGTCGAGCGCCGCGACGCGGCCATCGTCGCTCGCCTGAGCGGCGAGGTCGACATGACCAACTCGCAGTACGTCGGCAACGAGCTGGCGAGCTCGGTGCCGAACGAGGCGGCGACCCTCGTGGTCGACCTGAGCCAGGCGCGCTACCTCGACTCGGCGGCCATCGAGCTGCTGTTCGACCTCGCCCGGCGACTGCGCCGGCGGCGCCAGGCGCTGCGGCTCGTGCTGCCGCCGACCTCCCCGCTGAAGCGCGTGCTGGAGCTGACCGAGATCGGCGCCGTCGCGCCCGTGCACGAGTCCCTCGACGAGGCCCTGGCCCCGCCCGAGCCACCCCTCTGAGCCGGTGTAGGCTGCGGCGCACGCGAACGAGGAGGGAGTCGGATGGCACACGAGCCGGCCAACAGGATTCGCAACGTGGCGTTGGTGGGCCACCGAGGCAGCGGGAAGACGTCCGTGAACGAGGCGATCTTGTTCGAGGCGGGCGTGGTCAACCGGCTCGGCTCGGTGGCAGAGGGCACGACGGTCTCCGACTCGGCGACCGACGAGAAGTCCCGCGAGATGTCGATCTCCGCGAGCGTCAGCTCGTTCCGCTGGCAGGACCGCAAGATCAACCTCATCGACACCCCGGGCGAGCCGAGCTTCGTGGCGGATTCGCTGGCCGCCCTCCGCGTGTGCGAGGGCGCCGTGTTCGTCGTCAACGGCGTCATGGGCGTCGAGGTCACCACCGACCGGCTCTGGGAGCGCGCCGAGGAGCTGGGCCTCGCGCGCCTGATCTTCGTGAACATGCTCGACCGCGAGCGCGCCGACTTCTTCCGCAGCCTCGATTCGCTGAAGCAGGCGTTCGGCCAGCACGTGGTGGCCACCGAGATCCCCATCGGCTCCGAGCACGAGCTCGAGGGCGTGGTCGACCTCATCGACATGCAGGCCTTCCGCTACGAGGGTGCCGACAAGGGGAGCGCGCAGCAGATCGAGATCCCCGAGGGCCTCAAGGCCCAGGCCGAGGAGTACCGCGAGAAGCTGATGGACGAGGTCGCCGAGGTCTCGGACGACCTGATGGAGCGCTACCTCGAGGGCGAGGAGATCTCGCACGAGGAGACGGTGGACGCCCTCAAGACCGGTGTCACCGAGGGCCGGATCTTCCCCGTCACCTGCGGGGCGGCAACGAAGAACCTCGGCACCAACCGGCTGCTCGACGCCATCGTCGAGGACCTGCCCTCGCCGGCGAAGAAGGGCCCGGTCGAGGTCGATGGCACGGCCCTCGAGCCGGACGACTCGGCGGACCTCGTCGCGTTCGTCTTCAAGACCCTCTCCGACCCGTTCACGGGCCGGCTCAACCTCTTCCGCGTCTATCAGGGCGTCCTCGGCCACGACAGCCAGGTCGTCAACGGCCGCAGCGGCGCCAAGGAGCGCGTCGGCCAGCTGCTTGTCCCGCAGGGCAAGGAGCACTCCGAGCACGCCGACGAGTTCGGCGCCGGCGACATCGGCGCGGTGGCCAAGCTCAAGGAGACGCGGGCCGGCGACGTTCTGGCGAGCAAGGCCCAGGACATCGCCCTGTCGCTGCCGGAGATGCCGAACCCGGTCATGGCGTTCGCGATCGAGCCGAAGGCCAAGGGCGACGAGGAGAAGGTCTTCACGGCCCTTCGCCGCCTCCAGGAGGAGGACCCGACGATCGACGCGCACCGCGACGACCAGACCGGCGAGCAGATCATCGCCGGCCTAACGCAGGTTCACGTCGAGGTGATCGTCGACCGGATGAAGGAGCGCTTCGGCGCCGAGGTGACCCTCAAGCCGCCGCGGGTGCCCTACCTCGAGACGATCAAGAGCAGCGCCAAGGCGCACGCCCGCTACAAGAAGCAGACCGGCGGCCGCGGCCAGTTCGCCGACTGCCACATCGAGATACAGCCGATGGAGCAGGGTGCGGGCTTCGAGTTCGAGAACGCGATCAAGGGCGGCGTGATCCCCGGGGGCTTCATCCCGGCCGTCCAGAAGGGGGTCCAGGAGGCGATGCAGGCCGGCATCCTGGCCGGCTATCCGGTCAAGGACGTCAAGGTGCGGCTGTTCGACGGCCAGCACCACTCGGTCGACTCGTCGGAGATGGCCTTCAAGATCGCCGGCTCGATGGCCTTCAAGGATGCGATGGAGAACTCCCAGCCGGTGCTGATGGAGCCGATCATGACCGTCAGCGTGCTCGTGCCCGAGGACGTGGTCGGCGACGTGATCGGCGATCTCAACTCCCGCCGCGGCCGTCCGCTCGGCATGGAGCCCAAGGGAGCCGTGACCGAGGTCCAGGCCGAGGTGCCGATGGCGGAGCTCCTGAGCTACGCGCCGGACCTGCGTGCGATCACCGGTGGCCGGGGCGAGTACTCGATGGAGCTCGCCCGCTACGAGGAGGTCCCGGGTCATCTTGCCCAGCAGGTGGTCGATCGCGCCCAGGAGGAGAAGGAGGCCGTAAAGGCGTAGGAGGGGGCCCCTATCATCGGGGCTCGTGAGAAAGGAGCTCCGACCCGTCCACGAGAACGTCACCTGCGACGTCTGCGGCCGGACCATCCTGAAGGGCGAGCGGACCGAGCCGTTCCTCGCCCCGGGTGGCAAGCGCCACGGCGTCTGCGAGCTGTGCTTCTCGAGGGCCGAGCACCACGGCTGGATCCGGGAGTCGGCCGCGGGGGAGACCCCGAGCCGGGTCCCGCGGGCGGAGCCGCGGGGATCGCTTCTCGGCCGCCTCCGCCGCCGGCGTGAGCCGGAGCCGGTCGCCGAGCAGCCGCCGGAGCCGGAGGAGCCGTACTTCG
>JBJMLJ010000455.1:0-2804 GCA_045805365.1 Thermoleophilaceae bacterium | reverse complement strand
GTGGTGGACGCCGTCGTGGAAGCGGCCCACGTGCGTGAAGACGAAGTAGAGGATCGCGAAGAAGGCGAGCGGGTGGGCGAGCGTCCACAGGTAGCTCAGCTTCGACTCGAGGTAGCGGAGCTTGAACTCGGCGACGGCGAGGGTGCGCGTCAGCACCACGATCCGTGAGGCCCGCAGCGCCTGGGTCGTCACGCCGACACCGCCACCAGGTCGGGACCGCCGGCGTTCGCGCGGTGGTAGGCCTCGGCGACATCGTGTGGATCGCCGACCGCCCCGACCCGCCCGGCCTCGAGCAGCATCGCGCGGTCGCAGAAGGTCTCCACCGTGGTCATGTTGTGGGTGACCAGGACGATCGTGCGCGCCTCGGCCTTCAGCCGCTCGAAGCGGTCGAGGCACTTCTTCTGGAACGCCTCGTCCCCCACCGCCAGGACCTCGTCGAAGAGGAGCGTGTCGGCTTCCACCTGGACGGTCACGGCGAACGCCAGCCGCACGATCATCCCCGAGGAGTAGTTGAGCATCTTCAGCGAGCGGAAGTCCTCGAGGCCGGCGAAGTCGAAGATCTCGTCGATGCACGCCCGCGCCTCGCGCGGGCTCATGCCGAGCATCACCGCGTTGATCAGCGCGTTGTCCTGCGCGCTCAGCTCGGGGTTGAAGCCCACCCCGAGCTCGATGAAGGGCGCCACCCGGCCGCGCAGGGCAACCTCGCCCGAGTCGCTGCGGTAGATGCCGGTCAGGCAGCGCAGCAGCGTGCTCTTGCCGCTGCCGTTGCGGCCGACGATGCCGAAGAACTCGCCCGGGGCCACCTCGAGGCTCACGTCGTCGAGCGCGCGGAACTCCTCGTAGCTGTCGCCGCGCAGCGGATGGAGGAAGCGCTCCTTCAGCGACGAGTAGCGCTGCTTCGGCCTGCGGAACGTCTTGCTGACTGCCCTCGCCTCGACCGCCGGTAGCGACACGTTGCGGCTTGTATCACGGCGGAATATGTTGCGCCGCGCGTGGGGCCCACTCTCGTCAGCGTGATCGTGCCGTGCCTGGATGCCGAGGACTGGCTGGAAGAGCAGCTGGCGGCGCTCGCGGCGCAGACGTATGAGGGCGACTGGGAGCTCCTTCTCGTCGACAACGGCTGCAGCGACGGAAGCATCGAGATCGCGCGGGCGTGGCAGGCCCGCCTGCCGCTGCGGATCGTCGAGGCTTCGGACCGGCGCTCGCTCAACCACGCGCGCAATGCGGGGGCAGCGGCCGCCCGGGGCGACTTCCTCGCCTTCTGCGACGCCGACGACGTCGTCCGCCCCGGCTGGCTCGCGGCACTGGTCGCCGCAGCCGCGGACGCGGACATCGTGGGCGGCACGACGGACCTCGAGGCGGTGAACCCGCCGCTCTACCGCGCCTGGCGACCCGACGAGCCCGCGACCGAGCTGGCCTCGGACCAGGGCTTCCTGCCCTACGTGAGCGGCGGCAACTGCGGGATGTGGGCGCGCGTCGCGCGGGAGCTGCGCTGGGACGGCGGCTTCGACTTCGGCAGCTCCGACCTCGAGTTCTGCTGGCGCGCCCAGCTGGCGGACTACCGGCTCGCGTTCACCCCCGACGCCGTGATCTGCCAGCGCTACAAGCGCCGCATCCGTGACCTCGCGCGCCAGTACTACCGCTACGGCCGCTCGGGGCCCACGCTCTATCGCCGCTTCCGCGACCACGGCATGCCGCGCGACAACCGGGCCAGCATGTGGTGGTACCGCTGGCTGGCGGAGCACCTCGGCCATCTCACGGAGTCGCGCGCGCGCCGGGGCAACTGGGTCCGGATCGCCGCCTTCCGCCTGGGGCGGCTCAGCGGCAGCCTGCGGACGCGGACGCTCTACCTGTGAGGCGCCGCCCGATTCACCTGCTCGAGGTCGGCCTCGTCTGGCCGCCCGAGACCTTCCTCCAGTGGAAGCTCCAGGGCCTCGCCGAGCGCGGCTTCCGGGTGACCGTCGGCGGCACCGCCTCGCCGGGTCAGCGCCGGACGCGACTGGCCGGCCTGAGGCTGCAGCATCAGCCTCACTGGAGGCAGTCGAAGCTCGCCGTCGTGTGGGGGATCGTCCGGCACGGGCTGGCGCTCGCGCTGATGCACCCGGCACGCCTCCGAGGCACGCTCGAGGCCGCCCGCACTCCGCTCATGGAGCCGCGCTGGAAGGACCGCTGGCACACGCCGAACCGGCTGAGGCAGTACCTGCCGCTGGCTCGGCTGAGGCCGGACGTGGTCCAGGTCGAGTGGAACACCGCGGCGGTCGCGTACCTGCCGATGGCGCGGGTCTGGAACTGCCCGGTGGTCGTCGCCTGCCGCGGGAGCGACGTGGGCATCCGGCCCTATACGGTCGACGGTGTCCGCTGGGGCGAGTCCCTCAAGCGCGGCTTCGAGCGGGCGGACGCGGTGCACTGCGTCTCAGAGGACCTGATCGCCCAGTCGGCCAAGTTCGGGCTCGACCCGGGCAAGGCCTTCCTCATCACGACGGCCGTCGACCCGGACTTCTTCAGTCCCGGTACGGAACCGCCGCGCTTCAGCGGCGAGCTGCGCATCGTCAGCGTCGGCGACTTCCGTTGGCTGAAGGGGCACGAGCAGAGCCTCCAGACGCTGCGCCACCTGCTCGACGCCGGCGTGGCGGCGCGGCTGAAGATCCTGGGCGGCGACCCGCACGGGGCGGTCGGCGAGGGCAGCGACCGGGCGCGGCTGGAGCACACGATCGAGGACCTCGCGCTCGGGGAGCGGGTCGAGCTCCCCGGAAGCGTGAGCTCGGAGGAGGTGAGGGACGCGCTGCGCGGCGCCGACGTGTACC
>JBJMLJ010000454.1:0-6375 GCA_045805365.1 Thermoleophilaceae bacterium | reverse complement strand
AGGGCGATGTGGGCACTGCGGTTGGGGTCGTACTCGATCGAGGCGACCTTGGCCGGCACGCCGTCCTTCTGGCGCTTGAAGTCGATCTTGCGGTAGCGGCGCTTGGCACCGCCGCCGCGGTGGCGGGAGGTGACCCGGCCATGGGTGTTGCGCCCGCCGGACTTCTTCAGCCCCTCGGTGAGCGACTTCTCCGGCTGGCTCTCCCTCTTCGTGACCTCGGGGTTGTCCGACCAGGTGGCGAACCGCCGGCCGGGGGTGGTGGGCTTGTGTCGCTTGATGGCCATGGCTATTCGCTCAGCTCCTGACCCTCGAACAGCTCGATCGAGTCCTCGGGATGCAGTGTCACGACCGCCTTCTTCCAGCGCCGGCGCTGACCGGAGCTGAAGCCGCGGCGCTTGGGCTTGGGCTTGACCCAGGCGGTGCGCACGCCGGTGACGCGCACGCCGAAGATGTCCTCGACGGACTGGCGCACCTGCGTCTTGTTGGCGTGCTCGTGAATCCGAAAGGTGTACTTGTTCGCGGCGAGGAGGGCATAGCTCTTCTCCGAGATCACCGGCCGCATGATCACCTGGCGTGAGTTCACTTGGCCACCGCCTTCTCGGTGAGGCGCGCGAGCGCCGCCTCCGACAGGACGAGCCTCGCCGCCCCGATCACGTCGGCCACGCCCACGTCCTCCACGTGCATCACGTCGGCGTCGGGCAGGTTCCGGAACGACTTGACGCAGGTCTCCTCGCCGTCGGCGAGCACAACCAGGGCGCGACCCTCGCCGAAGCCGGCCAGCGCCTCGGCGGCCTGCTTGGTCGAGGGCTCCTCGAAGGCCGACGGATCGACCCCGGCAATCGAGCCGCGCTCGGCGTGCACGGAAAGCGCCGCGCGGAGGGCGCGGCGCCGGGCCTTGCGGTTGACCTTGACGGTGTAGCCACGCGGCTTGGGGCCGAAGGCCACGCCGCCGCCGGTGCGCTGGGGCGCGGACAGCTGGCCTACCCGTGCGCGGCCCGTGCCCTTCTGGCGCCAGGCCTTGGCGCCGGTCATGGCGATCTCGGCGCGCGTCTTGGTGGAGGCGGTGCCGCGCCGGCGCGCGTTCAGCTCGGCGCGGGCGGCCTCGTGCACGAGCGGGCCGTGGAAGCGCTCGCCGAACACCGACTCGTCCAGGGCGAGCTTTCCCTGCTTCTTGCCGATCCAGGGAGCCTGCGGGGCGGCCATCGCTAGGCGTCCTCCCTGATCTCGACGACGCTGCCCTTGGGCCCCGGCACGGAGCCGCGGACCAGGATCAGGTGGTCGTCGGGCCGCACGTCGACGATCTCGAGGCCGCGCTGGGTGACCCGCTTGTTGCCCATCTGGCCGGGGCCGCGGATGCCCTTGAAGACCCGGGCGGGGTCGGCCGAGGCGCCGATCGATCCCGGCGCTCGCACGTTGTGCGAACCGTGCGAGACCGGCCCGCGGCTGAAGTTGTGGCGCTTGATCGTGCCCTGGAAGCCCTTGCCCTTGGAGACGCCGGAGACCTTGACCGTCTGGCCCTTCTCGAAGACCTCGTCCACCTTCAGCTCGGCGCCGACCTTGAGCTCCTCGCCCGCCTCGCCGTGGAACTCGGCCAGGTGGCCGACCGGGCCCACGCCGGCCTTCTTCAGGTGTCCGAGCCGGGCCTTCTGGAGGCGCTTCTCCCGCACCCCGCCGAAGCCCACCTGGATCGCGTCGTAGCCATCGCGTTCGGCGCGCCGGATCGCGGTGACGAAGCAGGGGCCCGCCTCGAGCACCGTCACGCGCTCGACGTGTCCGTCCTCGGAGTCGAAGACCTGCGTCATGCCCAGTTTTCTGCCCAGAAGCCCGGCCATGACGTCAGATGAGCTGTATCTGGATGTCCACACCCGCGGGCAGGTGATCGAGCCGCTGCAGCGAGTCCACCGTCTTCGGGGTGGGCTGCAGGATGTCGATCAGGCGCTTGTGGGTGCGGATCTCGAAGTGCTCGCGGGAGTCCTTGTCCTTGAACGGGCCGCGTACCACGCAGTAGACGTTCTTCTCGGTCGGCAAGGGCACCGGTCCCGACACCGAGGCGCCGGTGCGGGTGGCCGTCTCCACGATCTCCTTGGCGGCCGTCTCGATCGCCGAGTGGTCGTAGGCCTTGAGCCGGATCCTGATCTTGTTCTGCGTGAGGGTCGCCATAGGGTCTTGGACACACTCGGGGGCGGGTCGTACGCCCGCCCCCGGAAAGCTCCTTGTCGGAGGTGCCTACTCGATTACTTCGGTGACCACCCCCGAGCCAACCGTCCTTCCACCCTCGCGGATCGCGAACCGGAGCCCCTGGTCCATCGCGATCGGCTGGATCATGTCGACGGTCATCTCGACGTTGTCGCCCGGCATGACCATCTCGGTGCCCTCCGGAAGGTGGGCCACCCCGGTCACGTCGGTGGTACGGAAATAGAACTGCGGCCTGTAGCCGTCGAAGAACGGCGTGTGGCGGCCGCCCTCCTCCTTCTTCAGGCAGTACACCTGCGCCTTGAACTTGGTGTGCGGCGTGATCGAGCCGGGCTTGCAGAGCACCTGGCCGCGCTCGATCTCCTCGCGCTTCGTGCCTCGCAGCAGGCAGCCGACGTTGTCGCCGGCCTGGCCCTCGTCGAGGATCTTGCGGAACATCTCGACGCCGGTGACGACCGTGGTGGAGACCTCGGGATGGATGCCCACGATCTCCACGTTGTCGCCGGTGTGGATCACGCCCTGCTCGATGCGGCCCGTGGCCACGGGGCCGCGGCCGGTGATCGAGAAGACGTCCTCGACCGGCATCAGGAACGGCTGGTCGAGCGGGCGCTCGGGCTGCGGGATGTAGTTGTCGAGCGCCTCGGCGAGCTCGAGGATCTTGGCCTCGTGGTCGGCGTCGCCCTCGAGCGCCTTCAGGGCGGAGCCCTGGATCACGGGGACGTCGTCGCCCGGGAACTCGTACTCGGTGAGCAGGTCGCGCACCTCGACCTCGACGAGCTCGAGCAGCTCCTCGTCGTCCACCTGGTCGACCTTGTTGAGGAAGACGACCACGTAGGGGACGTTGACCTGGCGGGCGAGAAGGATGTGCTCGCGCGTCTGCGGCATGGGGCCGTCCGCGGCTGACACCACGAGAATGGCGCCGTCCATCTGGGCGGCGCCGGTGATCATGTTCTTGATGTAGTCCGCGTGCCCGGGGCAGTCGACGTGGGCGTAGTGACGGTTCTCCGTCTCGTACTCCACGTGCGACGTGGCGATCGTGATGCCGCGCTCCTTCTCCTCCGGAGCGTTGTCGATCTCCTCGAAGCTCTTCGCCTCGCCCCCGGACTTCTCGGCCAGGACCTTGGTGATGGCCGCTGTCAGCGTCGTCTTGCCATGGTCGATATGACCGATGGTGCCGACGTTGCAGTGCGGCTTATTGCGCTCGAACTTCTCCTTCGACACTCCGGATTACTCCTTTCGGGCGATTTCCCGGGCCAGGGGCCCGAACCTGAGAAACATACTCTTTATGCACCCGCCCCGACCGGTTCGCCGGTGCGGTGCTCGACGATCTCCTCGGCGATGTTCTGCGGAACCTCTTCGTAGCGGTCGAACTGCATCGTGTAGTTCGCCCGGCCCTGCGTGTTCGACCGCAGATCGGTCGCGTAGCCGAACATCTCGGCCAGCGGGACGCTGCCCTTTACGGCCACCGCGTTTCCGCGCGGCTCCTGGCTCTCGACGTGGCCGCGCCGCCGCGAGAGGTCGCCGATGACGTCGCCGATGAACTCCTGTGGGGTGACCACCTCGACCGCCATCACCGGCTCGAGCAGCACGGGCTTGGCGCGCTTGGCGGCCTCCTTCAGCGCCAGCGAGCCGGCGACCTTGAAGGCCACCTCGCTCGAGTCCGTGTCGTGGTACTTGCCGTCGACCAGCGTGGCTCGGACGTCGACCATCGGATAGCCGGCCTTGACGCCCGACTCGAGCGCCTCCTCGATCCCCTTCTCGACGGCGGGGATGAACTCGGAGGGGACGGCGCCGCCCCGGATCTTGTTGACGAAGTCGAAGCCCTCGCCGGGAGCGGGCTCGAGGTCGATGTAGACCACGCCGTACTGGCCGGCGCCGCCGGTCTGGCGGATGAGCTTGCCCTCGACCTTCCTGGCCTCGCCGCGGACGGTCTCGCGGTACGCCACCTGTGGGCGCCCCACCGCCGCTTCGACATTGAATTCTCTCTTCAGCCGGTCGACGATCACCTCGAGGTGCAGCTCGCCCATGCCGGAGATCACGGTCTGGCCGGTCTCCTCGTCGCTGCGCACCTGGAAGGTCGGGTCCTCCTCGCCGAGCCGCTGGAGGGCGACGCCGAGCTTCTCCTGGTCGACCTTCGTCTTCGGCTCGATCGAGACGTGCACGACCGGGTCCGGGAAGCTGATCGCCTCGAGCACGATCGGCGCGTCGGGGGCACAGAGGGTGTCCCCCGTCGAGGTCTGCTTGAGGCCCACGCCGGCGGCGATGTCGCCCGCGTAGATCTCGTCCTGCTCCTCACGGTGGTTCGCGTGCATCATCAGGATGCGACCGACCCGCTCGGTACGCCCGGTCACCGAGTTCAGCACGCGCGAGCCGGCGCTCAGCTTGCCCGAGTAGACGCGGAAGTAGGTGAGCTTGCCCACGTAGGGGTCCGCCATGACCTTGAAGGCGAGCGCCGCGAAGGGCGCCTCGTCCGATGCGTCGCGGGTGGTGGGCGTGCCCTCGCCGTCCTGGATCTGGGAGCCCTCGAGCCCCTCGATCGGCGGCACGTCCTTGGGGCTCGGCATGTAGTCGATCACGGCGTCGAGCAGCGGCTGCACGCCCTTGTTCTTGAAGGCTGAGCCGGCCAGCACGGGCGTCATCGAGATGTCGAGCGTGGCCTTGCGGACGTCCTCGCGCAGGCGGTCGGGCTCGATCTCCTTCTCCTCGAGGTAGTCCTCCATCAGCTGGTCGTCGTACTCGGCGACCGCCTCGATCAGCTCGGTGCGGGCCTGCTTGGCCTGGTCGGCGAGCTCGGCGGGGATCTCCTCCTCCGCCCACTCCTGGCCGAGGTCGTCCTTGTAGACCAGGGCCGTCATCGTCACCAGGTCGATCACGCCGGTGAAGTCGGCCTCGGCGCCGATCGGCAGCTGGATCGGCACCGGGTGCGCGGCGAGCCGGTCGACCATCGTCTGCACGGAGCCGGCGAAGTCGGCGCCGACGCGGTCCATCTTGTTGATGAAGGCGATGCGGGGAACGCGGTACTTGTCGGCCTGGCGCCAGACCGTCTCGGACTGGGGCTCTACGCCGGCCACCGAGTCGAACAGCGCGATCGCGCCGTCGAGGACGCGCAGGGAGCGCTCGACCTCGACCGTGAAGTCCACATGGCCGGGCGTGTCGAGGATGTTGATGCGGTGGTCGCGCCAGAAGGCGGTGGTGGCGGCGCTGGTGATCGTGATGCCGCGCTCCTGCTCCTGCTCCATCCAGTCCATGACGGCCGCGCCCTCGTGGACCTCGCCCATCTTGTGGGTCCGGCCGGTGTAGAAAAGGATCCGCTCGGTGGTCGTCGTCTTACCGGCGTCGATGTGCGCCATGATCCCGATGTTGCGGGTCTTCTCTAGGGTGACTTTGCGTGGCATGTGGGTGTCTTAGGGCGTTAGAGCAGAAAAAAGGCCCGTTCCGGGCCCGGTCCAGCACACAGCGATCGCCCGGGATCGTTCTATGTAGGAGAGGTCTCCATTCCGCGTGACTGAAGCAGGCCCCGGCCAGGGAAGGACCGGCCGCGAACCGACCGCTGATGGTAGCAGGAGGATGGCGCCCCGAATGGCCGGATTTCGCGCTGCAACGCGGTCTGCGAGCGGCTTTGCAAGAGCCCTGACGGTGGCCGGCATCGTGGCCGGTCTGCTGCTCGTCGTCTCGGAGTTCTCGACGATCGCGTCCGTCCAGCTGCGGGGTGGAACGAGCTGCGAGGTGATCAACGACTCAGACCCGAGCCTCGCCGACCGCTGCGCCCTGAGCGGCTTCGAGCGCCACGGCGGCGCCTTCATCCTGCTCGGGCTGATGACGGGCGCGATGGCCTGGGGCGCGGGCATCGGCCGGTCCCGCCCGGCGGCCGTGGCGCTGATGGCGATCGGCACGCTGGTGATCGCGCTCTCGCTCACGCTCGACCTGCCCCAGACGCACCGAACCGGTGCGATAGGCCGCAACTTCGAGGGCGCCACGGCGAAGGCCGGGGCGGGCCTCTACCTCGAGCTGCTCGGCGGGGCGCTGGCCGCCGGGGCCGGCGCGGCGCGCCTGCTGCGGCGCGAGCCCTAGGGACCTGGGCTCCTTGACGGGCGATATACGCCCTTGAAAGAGCCCACGTCGCGGGGCCGGGCCACCCCGCCGGCCGCTACCAGCGGTAGTGGGCGAACGCCTGGTTCGCCT
>JBJMLJ010000453.1:0-2123 GCA_045805365.1 Thermoleophilaceae bacterium | reverse complement strand
GCCTCGGGTCCCTGCACCGCCAGCATCGCGTAGTCGGCGTGGGCGTCGTGGACCTCTACGTCGAACTCGGTCGACTGCTGCTGGAACCAGGCCAGGTCCTTCTCGTGGTTGGCCGCGTTGGTGACCGTCAGGAAGCGGTCCGGCAGCCGGTATGTGAAGAGGTCGTCGAGCACGCCGCCGTCCTCGCGGCAGAGGACCGAGTACTGGGCCCCCCGCTCGGCGATCTTGGTCACGTCGTTCGAGAGGATCCGCTGGAGGAAGTCCTCCGCCTCGGGCCCGCTCGTCTCGATCTCGCCCATGTGCGAGACGTCGAAGACGCCCGCGCCGGTTCGCACCGCGACGTGCTCCTTGCGGATGCCCTCGTACTGGACGGGCATCTCCCAGCCGGCGAACGGCACCAGCCGCGCGCCGGCGCGCTCATGGCGATCGAAGAGGGGCGTCCGGCGGAGTGTGTCGGCAGCGGGCGGCGGCAAAACGCCGCCAGAGCCTACGCCCTCTCGAAGATCCCGACGAGGAACGCCCCGTGCCGCGAATCGAGGCGCGCGGCCACGCGGGCCAGGCGCGGCGGCAGCGGGTAGTAGCCGCTCGACTCGAGGCTGACGGCGCGCAGGCCGTGGTGCTCGCAGAGCTCGCGGAGCGCCCGCCCTGTGAACAGGCGCAGGTGGGTGCGGCCGATGTCCTCGTGGAGGCCGCCGTGCTCCGGGTTCAGCGGGTTGCCGACCATCACCTGGTCGCTCACGTGCATCGGCATCGGCTGGTAGCCGAGGGCGAGCGACAGCACGTTGTGCCAGCTCGAGAGGTTGTTCGTCGAGATGCAGGCGATGCCCCGCGGGGCCAGCAACCTGTGGACCTCGCTGAGGAAGACATCCGTGCGGCGGACGTGCTCGATCACCTGGTTCGCGTGGACGGTGTCGAAGCTCGAGTCCTCGAAGGGGAGCCCGGCGTCGATATCGGCGGTCACGACCTCGATCCCGCGCTCGCGCGCCCGGACCGCGTGATGCTCGATCAGCTCTATGCCGTGCGCGGCGTCGGCGTCGAGCCGCCGCGCGATGCGCTCCGTGAAGCTGCCGTCATGCGTTCCGATGTCGAGCAGCGAGCCGCCATGCTGGGCCGGCAGCCGGGAGAGGATGACCCTGCGGTTCTCCTCCTCGGAGGCGCGGAAGACTCGGTCGAGGTAGCCGCCGCCGGGACCTAGTGGAGCCTGCGGGCGTAGCGGGCGAACGTCGCCAGCGCCGGCTTCGGATTGCCGCCCAAATCGAGGAGCCCGGTGTGGAGTCCCCACATGTCTTTGTACGTCGGTGGGTAGGGGCGCTGATCTCGCCATTGGAAATAAACGACACCTCGCAAGCGCAACTTACGGCGTCTGTGCCTGACCCAACGTAACACCGATTTGATCCTCCGCGCTTGTCCTCGACGGCCGACGTTGAAGCGATGGCGCGGACCGCCGCTCGCCCAGCCGAGCTCCGTGATCCAGATCTTCTTCCGTCGGTCGCCGTGGCGGCGCATGATCCGGCGCACGGCACGGATGGTCCTGGACAGCTCGCCGGCGTTGCGGGCGTAGGAGTTCAGGGCGAACGTGCTGAAGAACCTGCGGGCGCCCGCGCGGTACATGCGCCTGAGGAAGCTGGTCAGCCGGATGGCGCCGCGCAGCTTGCTGGGCGGAACGCCCGCGGTGACCACCTCGGCGTGCGGGTCGGCCGCCCTCAGCCCGAACCGCACCGCGCTCAAGAGGTGCACATAGGCCGACGGGCTGGGACGGGGGCGCCAGTAGATCGGCAGACTCGGCTCGTTCCAGACCTGCCAGGCCCGGATCGGGATCTTGGGCAGGCCCGGATGCGAGCGCCAGAAGGAGCCCTTCGGGCCGTAGCGCCTCACGCAGGCGGCCGCGAAGGCGCCCATGGCCCCGAAGCTGCTGGGCGGGTACTCGCCGCGCTGGGCGCCGTGCCTGGGCGCGCTCGAGCGGAAGCGCGGCGGGTCGTGCAGCACCGGCAGGAGACGCAGGTGGTGGGCGGCCGCCGCCCCGACGTAGCTGTCGTACTCGCCGAAGCTGTAGCGGCCCGGAGAGCGCTCGATCGCGGCCCAGTCCCAGTTGATCCGGATCAGCTGCACGCCGGCGGCCCGCT
>JBJMLJ010000452.1:0-5557 GCA_045805365.1 Thermoleophilaceae bacterium | reverse complement strand
GCTCGGCGAGGTCGCGCAGGGACAGGTCCATCGCCTCGCGCAGGGCGCGGACCCGCGCTCCCATGGGACTCGGCTCAGCGACGACAGCCATCGCTGCGTACGTTATCACGTACGACTGTCTGCTACCGGGCCTGCCCGGTGGGCCTGACGAGGATCTCGTTGAGGTCCATCCGCGGAGGGCGCGAGACCGCGAACAGGATCAGCTCGGCGATGTCCTCGGCCGCGAGCACGTCGCCGATCTCCTCGCGCATGCGATTGGTCACCTGGCGCGCCGCGGGGTTGTTGTGGCCCTGGAGCTCGGTCTCGACGTAGCCCGGCTCGATGCAGGTCACGCGGATCCCGGCGTGCAGGGCCTCCTGGCGAAGCGCCTCCGAGAAGCCGGTCACGCCCCACTTGGTCAGGTTGTAGACACCGGCGCCCGCGTCCGCTCGCCGCCCGGCCGTGGAGGAGATGTTGATGATGTCGCCGCCTCCCCCCTCGCGCATCAACGGCAGCGCGGCGTGGGTGCACCAGAGCAGGCCGAGGACGTTGATCTCGACCATCCGCTGCCACTCAGAGGTGTCCGCGCCCTCGATCGGGCCGAGCAGCATCAGCCCGGCGTTGTTCAGCAGGATCGACAGGCCGCCGAGCTCCCGGTGCGCCGTCTCGATGAACGAGCGCGCCTGCTCCTCGTCGGAGATGTCGGCCTCGATGGCGAGCGCACGGCCGCCGTCGGCCTCGATCCGGCCGGCGACGTCCTCGAGCCGCTCCCGGCGCCGGGCGCCAAGCGCCACGGCCGCGCCCTCCCGCGCCAGGGCGAGGGCCGTCGCCTCGCCGATCCCCGACGACGCGCCCGTGATGGCCGCTACGCGGCCCTCGAGTGCTCCGGCCACACGACGATCGTACCGCTAGGGCTGCGGCCCTCCGAAACGCGGGCGCTGGGCCATGACGTCGGCCACGTAGCGGCGGGTCTCCGGCAGCATGCCGATCCGGCGGACCGAGGCCTCGCCCTGGTAGTAGGCCGCCGTCGCCGTGAAGACGTTGCCGGTGTCCTGCAGCAGGCGCCCGAGGTACATGGTCCCGGCGTGGACGTTGTCGCTGGCCGAAGCCGGGTTCAGCGGACGCCCGGCGATCGAGCGCTGGACGTAGTCCCAGGTGCCGGGCAGGATCTGCATGACGCCGCGAGCGTTGGCGTTCGAGACGAGCGCGTTGTTGAATCCGCTCTCCTGGTTGGCGATCGATTCAGCCAGCGACGCCGGCACGCCGTGCTCGTTGGCCAGCTGCCCCACGAGCTGCGGGCTGACCCGCTCGGGGGTCGGCCGCGGGGCGGCGGCGGGGACCACGCGCGGCGGTCCGGGTGCGGCGCTGCCCGCGGCGGGCGCGCCGGTGGGCAGCTTGAGGGCGGTCCCGGCGATCAGGGTCCCTGAGGGGTCGAGGCCGTTCATCCACGCGAGCCGGCTGACGCTGACGCCGCTGCGGGCGGCGATCGCCGTGAGGGTGTCGCCCCAGTGGACCGTGTAGCCGCCCATGGGCGCCGGCGCGGCGCCGCCGCCGGAGGCCGGCGCGGGGGCGCCGCCCTGCAGCGCCGACGCTGCCTGGGGCACGCTGGGGATCTGGATCGTCTGCCCCGCAACCACCTCCGCGGTGGCGGGCAGGCCGTTTGCCGCGGCCAGCGACCGCGTGGTGAAGTTGCTCGCTGCGGCGATCGACCAGAGGGTCTCTCCGGGCTGGACCGTGTGCGCGACGTACGCCCCCGCGGAGGCGGGCGCGAGCAGGGCGACAAGCGCGGCGATGGCCGCGCCGAGCGTGGAACGGCGCAATGGGTACCCCTCTCGTTGGATCGAGGGCGGCTTCGCGGTTACGCAGGGGCGCCCCTGCCGGGCGCGCGCCGCTATGTCGACCTGCACGTTCCCTTGCGCGCGCCTACAGGGCCTCCCGCAAGAGGTCCAGGAGCTCCTTCTCACCGGGCGGGTCGGGCGTCATTGCGAGTCCCGGATGGGGCATCACGGCCTCGACCACCTCCGTCAGCTGGCCCTCTTCGACGCCGAGCATCGAAAGCCTCGTATGGCCGGAGCGGGCCGCCAGCTTTGCCACGGTTTCGTCGCCGAGCGCGCCGTAAAGCGACGCCATCGCCTCCGGAGCACGCGGCTCCATCAAGCGAGCGGAGTGCGGCAGCATCACCGCGTTCGTATCCGCGTGCGGCGTGCCGCAGAGACGGACGAGGGTCTGGCATAGCGCGTGGTGGACGGCCAGCCCGGTGGTGCCGACCGCGTAGCCGCCGAGCAGGGCCGCCAGGGCCAGATCGCCCGCGTCCGGATCGTCGCGCGGCACCTCCGCGCCGAACAGCTCGGCCGCCCTCAGGGCCGCGAGCTCGGCGACCGGGTTGGCCAGCGGCGTGTAGAGCGACTCCATGGCGTGGGCGAGGCCGTTCATCGCGCTCGCCGCCCGCTGCGGGGCGGGCTGGGACGCCATCAGGCCCGGCTCGGCCAGCACCAGGGCCGGGCGGACGAAGCGGGCGCCATCTACCCCGGCGGGGAAGCGGTGGAAGGGAGTCATCGGGGCGCCGGAGAGCGTGGTCGGCACGGCGGCGCAGCGCCCCTCCCCCGCCCCGGCGATCGCCTTGGTCGTGTCGATCACGCGACCGCCGCCGAGGCCCAGGAGCGGCCCGCCGCCGGCCTCGGCCAGGAGCTCGGCGGAGATCTGGTCGACCTTGCCCGCCGGAACGTGCAGGACGAGCCCCGCGCTCGCAGCGAGCTCGGGCGCCGCCTCGACGGCCCGCGGCGTGGTCAGCAGGGTGTAGCCGTCGAAGCCGGTGCCGCGCAGCAGCTCCGCCGCCTCGGCGAGTGCCCCGTCCCCGAACCTGATCAGCCGCTCGCCGTCACGGAACGTGAAGCGCTCGGCCACGCGGTCACTTTACGACCCGGTACTACGGTGTCGGCGTCTGCTCGGTCTCGGCCTGCGAGAGGTGATGCTCGGCCTCCGCCGCCGCCGACTCCGCCAGCGCGTTCGAGATCGCCCGCAGGTAGGCCTTGCCCGAGGCCTCCAGGATGTCGGTCGAGACGCCCACGCCGGAGGCGGTGCGGCCGTCGAGCTCGAGCAGGACGGTCACCTCGCCGAGCGCGTCGCGGCCTCCGGTGACGGCGCTCACGTGGTACTCCTTCAAGCGCGCCTCGCGCTCCACGGCGGCGTTGATCGCGCTGAAGAAGGCATCGACCGGCCCGTCGCCCGTGAAGCTGACCTGGCCCACGCCGCCGCCGGGCAGGCGGACGCTCACCTTGGCGAGCGGCGCCCGGCCGGATGAGGCCTCGACCTCGAACGACTCGAGCTCGAATGCGGCGAGCGACTGGCGCATCTCCTCGGAGACGATCGCCTCGAGGTCGAGCGCGGTGACCTTCTTCTTCTTGTCCGCGATCTCCTTGAAGCGCTTGAACGCCTGGTTGAGCGCGGCGCCCTCGACCTCGAAGCCGAGCTCCTCCAGCGCCTTGCGCAGAGCGTGGCGGCCGGAGTGCTTGCCCAGCACGATCGCGTTCGTCTCGAGGCCGATCGTGGTCGCGTCCATGATCTCGTAGGTCGTGCGCTCCTTGAGCACGCCGTCCTGGTGGATGCCCGACTCGTGTGCGAAGGCATTGCGGCCGACGATCGCCTTGTTGGGCTGGACCTGGTAGCCGGTCAGGCGGATGACCATCCGGCTCGTCCGGGCGATCTCGGTCGTTTCGACCCCGCTCCACAGCCCGTGAGCCGCCTCCCGCGTGCGCAGCAGCATCACGATCTCCTCCAGCGACGCGTTGCCGGCCCGCTCGCCGATGCCGTTGATCGCGCATTCGACCTGGCGGCAGCCCTCGCGCAGGCCGGCGAACGAGTTGGCCACGGCCAGGCCCAGGTCGTCGTGGCAGTGGACTGAGGTCGTGACGTCCGCCAGGCCCGGGACCAGCCGGTAGAGCTCGCGCCACATCGCCGCGTGCTCGTCCGGCATCGAGTAGCCGACGGTGTCGGGCACGTTGATCGTCGTCGCGCCCTCGTCGAGGGCGATCTGGAGCACCTCGGCGGTGAACGCGAGCTCCGAGCGGGTGGCGTCCATGGGCGAGAACTCGACGTCGTCGCAGTACTGCTTGGCGTGCGCGACGGCGGCGCGGGCCTGGCCCTTGACGTCCTCGCGGGTGGTCTGCAGCTGGTGCTCGATGTGGATGTCGCTGGTCGAGATGAAGGTATGGATGCGCGGCCGCTCGGAGTCCTTGATCGCGTTCCAGGCGGCGTCGATGTCCTGGAAGCCGGTGCGCGCGAGCCCGCAGATGACCGGCCCGTGAACCTCGCGGGCGATCGCCTGGACGGCCTCGAAGTCGCCGGGCGAGGCGATCGGGAAGCCGGCCTCGATGACGTCCACCCCCAGCCGCGCGAGCTGATGGGCGATCTCCAGCTTCTCCTGCTTGTTGAGCGAGATCCCCGGCGACTGCTCGCCGTCGCGCAGCGTCGTGTCGAAGATGCTGACCCGCTGCGCCTGTTCTCTACTCATGTCGTCCCTTTCTCTACCTCGCCTGCGTTCTCCTGTGCTGGTTTGCGGCTACGCGGCCGCCACGCGTTATTCCCCCCGAAGGGGGAGGAGGAGAAGTCGCAGGTCGAGCTGGAGCGACATGCGCGATCAAGACTACAGAACGTGACTAATCGCGCTGAGTCGGGTCCGCCTCTCGTACCCCGACGAGAAGGAGCAGCATGCGCAAGGCAGTCACAGTTGGAGTTCTCGCCCTGGTTGCGAGCCTGGCCGTCTCCGCGGTGGCCGTCGGTTCCGGCGTTCATGGGACGAACGGCAAGGACAGGCTGCGTGGCACGAACCGCGCTGACAGGATCAACGCCAGGGCCGGCAACGACCGCGTGCAGGCGCGCGCCGGCAACGACCGCGTCAAGGGCGGCTCCGGCGCCGACCGCATCAACGGCGGCCGGGGTCGCGACCGGCTGGCCGGCAACTCGGGCCCCGACGTCATCACCGGCGGGCCCGGTCCCGACGTCATCACGGGCGGTGACGGCGACGACGTGATCGACGCGCGCGACGGCAGCGTCGACACCGTGACCTGCGGCGGCGGCGACGACGTCGCGAAGCTCGACAAGGACGACGTGATCGGCGACGCGACCGCGGACAACCCGAACGGGTCGTGCGAGACGGTCATCCGCGGCAGCTCGTCCGCCGACCCGACCTCCGGCGACCACTCGGGCACGGACTGCCCGAAGCACACCGGCGACACCTCGGGCGACACGTCCGGCGATTCCTCGGACGACACGTCCGGCACGACCTAGCCGCAGCGAAAATCCTCCGCATGGGGCCAGTGGGGGGCCGGGCGACCGGCCCCCCACGCTGGCCGCCCTCGACCGACATTCCTGGATTGGTGTCGCCACAGGACACCAAGGCAGGAATGCTGCGGGATGGGTCGCTCGGGAGTGGAGCTACGGGATGGTCAGGACGACCTTGCCCACGTTCCTGCCCTCGTGCAGGTAGCGGTGCGCCTCGGCGCCCTGCTCAAGCGGGAACGACTTGGCCACGACCGGCCGGATGCGACCCTCGTCGATCCAGCTCCGCAGCGGGTCGATG
>JBJMLJ010000451.1:0-2541 GCA_045805365.1 Thermoleophilaceae bacterium | reverse complement strand
TCTCGAGGAGCGCCTGTCCGGCCTCCTCGACGACCTCGGGAGCGCCCACAAGAAACCGTTCGTCCGGGAGTAGCTCGAACGGCGGCGGGTAGGATGCCCGCCCCGTGAGCAGAGCGAAGAACCCCGAGACGTACGACGAGAAGGTCGAGCAGCTCTCCGAGCTGCGCGACGCGGCCCAGGCCGGCTCCGAGGCCGCCGTCGAGAAGCAGCACGCGCGCGGGAAGATGACCGCGCGCGAGCGGATCGAGAAGCTGCTCGATCCCGGCTCGTTCCAGGAGCTCGACACGTTCGTGCGCCACCGCACGTACGACTTCGAGATGAACAAGAACCGGCCCTGGGGCGACGCGGTCGTCACCGGACACGGCACGATCGAAGGTCGCCCCGTCTGCGTCTTCTCGCAGGACTTCACCGTCTTCGGCGGCTCGCTCGGCGAGGTGATGGGCGAGAAGATGTGCAAGGTGATGGACCTGGCGGCCAAGATCGGCTGCCCCGTCATCGGCATCAACGACTCGGGCGGCGCGCGGATCCAGGAGGGCGTCGTCTCGCTCGGCGCCTACGGCGACGTCTTCGTCCGCAACGTCCAGTGCTCGGGCGTGATCCCGCAGATCTCGCTGATCATGGGCCCGTGCGCGGGCGGCGCCGTCTACTCCCCGGCCATGACCGACTTCATCTTCATGGTCAAGGAGACCTCGCACATGTTCATCACGGGGCCCGACGTGATCAAGACGGTCACCGGCGAGGAGGTCGGCTTCGAGGAGCTCGGCGGCGCGATGACCCACAACACCAAGTCGGGCGTCGCCCACTTCGCGGCCGACGACGAGGAGTCGTGCCTCGAGGACGCCCGCTATCTCATGTCGTTCCTTCCCCAGAACAACCTCGAGATCCCGCCGAAGATGGACACCGGGGACGACCCCGAGCGCATGGACGAGGCGCTCGACAAGATCGTCCCCGACAACCCCAACAAGCCCTACGACATGCGCGACGTCGTGCACCTGATCGTCGACAACGGCGAGTTCTTCGAGGTGCACGAGCACTTCGCCCGCAACATCATCGTCGGCTTCTCGCGGCTGAACGGGCGCCCGATCGGCGTGGTCGGCAACCAGCCCTCCCAGCTGGCCGGCGTGCTCGACATCGAGTCGTCGGAGAAGGCGGCGCGCTTCGTTCGCTTCTGCGACGCCTTCAACATCCCTCTGCTCACGTTCTGCGACGTGCCCGGCTTCCTGCCCGGGACCGACCAGGAGTGGGGCGGGATCATCCGCCACGGCGCCAAGCTGCTCTACGCCTTCACGGAGGCGACGGTCCCCAAGCTGACGGTCGTCACCCGCAAGGCGTACGGCGGCGCCTACGACGTCATGAACTCCAAGCACATGCTGGCCGACTTCAACTTCGCCTGGCCGACGGCCGAGGTCGCGGTGATGGGTCCCGAGGGCGCGGTCAACATCATCTACCGGCGCGACATCGCCGACTCGCCTACGCCGGACGAGCGGCGCCAGAAGCTGATGGACGACTACAAGGCCCGCTTCGCCAACCCCTACACGGCGGCCGAGCGCGGCTACATCGACGACGTGATCGTGCCGCACGAGACGCGGCCGAAGCTGATTCGCGCGCTCGAGACGCTGCAGACCAAGCGCGTGCCCGGGCCCAAGCGCAAGCACGGGAACATTCCGCTCTAGGCGCTAGGCGCGAGGAAGGGCACCAAGTGCCCGAGCACTTCGTCGGGGGCCTCCTCGGGGATGAAGTGGCCCCGGCCAGGCAGCTCCACGACCTTGAGCGAATCCGCGTGCTTCTCCGCCTGCTTGAACGCCGCGGACTTGACCACCGGGTCATGCTCGCCGTAGATCGCGAGCGTGGGCACGGTGAGGCGCTCGTTCGCGTACCTGCCGAACGCCATCGGCCAGACCTCGAGCACCTGGAAGCTCCGGTAGAGCGCGACCGTCGCCCGGCTGCGCTCGGGCTCGCGGAACTGGTCGGCGTAGGTGGCGAGCTCCGCCTCGGTCCAGCGGCGGGTGCTGCCGACGCGGAGCAGCATGCGGACGAACGGCGGCCGGCCACCCACCCGCTCGCCGAGGACCGGAGCTATAAGCGGCAGCTGGTAGGCGATGCCGGAGAGCGTCGCGAGCGACACGCTCGGCCGGAACCACGGCGAGACGATGCTCAGCGCCGCGAAGCGCTCGAACCGCTCGGGCGCCCGGAGGCAGGCGAGGAAGCCGGCTAGACCGCCCCAGTCGTGGCCGACGAGCCGAACGCGGTCGAGCTCGAGGACGTCGAGGAGGCGGACGAGGTCACGGGCGAGCGTCTCCTTCTCGTAGCGCCCCGGCGGAGCGTCGCTCCAGCCGAAGCCGCGCAGGTCCGGGCAGATCACGCGATAGCGCTCGGCCAGCTCGGGAATCAGCAGCCGCCACAAGAACCAGTGCTGCGGCCAACCGTGGACCATCACGAGCGGCTCGCCGGCCCCGGCCTCCGCGAGGTGCAGCTGGAGGCCGCCCAGGTCGACCCAGCGGTGCTCGACTCCGTCGACCTCCGGTAGCTGCCTCACAGACG
>JBJMLJ010000450.1:0-2483 GCA_045805365.1 Thermoleophilaceae bacterium | reverse complement strand
TACGACATGTCGCTGCCGGCCAACCAGCGCAAGCTCGACGCCGCCGACGCCCTCGCGCGCCTGGCCGAGGAGGCCGGCCTGACGCTCATCGAGCTGGCGCTCGCCTTCGTGATCCGCCACCCGGCCGTCACCGCGGCGATCATCGGGCCGCGGACGATGGAGCACCTCGAGTCGCAGATGCCGGCGGCGGACGCGCAGCTCTCCGACGAGCTGCTCGACCGGATCGACGAGATCGTCCCGCCCGGGACGAACCTCAATCCCGCCGACGCCGGCTGGCAGAACCCGGCGCTCGAGCCGGCCGCCCGGCGCCGCTAGCGACTACACGGCCATGGGCTAGGACATCGGCCACGAGGTGCTGACCTACCCGCACTCCTCGTCGGAGCCGCCGCTCAGGTGCTATGCGACAGGGAGCTGCTGAGCTCGCGGACGAGCTCGGCGGCGGGCAGCTCGCGCGCCAGGGCGTGTCCCTGGCCGGCCCAGAGGTTCACGGCCTCGGGGTCGCTCCGCTCGCGGGCCGCTGCCCGCAGCGGCGCCGTGAGGTGGTGCACCTCGGGGTAGGCGCTCGGCGCCTGGGCGCCGTGGTCGAGCATGAAGCGGTTGACGATGCCCCGGGCCGTGCGACCCGTGAAGGCGCGGGTGAGCGCGGTGTCGGCGTCACCGCCGAGCACCGCCCGATGGACCGTGGACGTGGCCGCCTCCGGGGCGAGCAGGAAGGCGGTGCCGAGCTGGGCCGCGACCGCCCCAGCCGCGATTACGGCGGCTACCGCCGGAGCGGTCATCAGGCCGCCCGTGGCCACCAGGGGCAGGTGCGTCGTCCGCCGGACGAGCTGTAGCAGCGGAAGCAGCGCCAGCCCGCTGTCGCCCTCGTCCACGAACGAGCCGCGGTGGGCGCCCGCCTCGATCCCCTGGACGACGAGCGCGTCGGCGCCGGCCGCCCGCGCGATGGCTGCCTCGGCCGGCGTCGTGACCGTCACCCAGGCCTGCTCGACGCGAGCCAGCACCGACTCCGGTGGGCAGCCGAAGGTGAACGAGATGACCGGCACCCGCTCGTCGACGACTACGGCGAGCTTCTCCTCCCAGCCGTCGTCGTCGTGGCGGGGCTCGCCGAGGTCGGTGCCGCAGCGCTCCGCCTCGCTCCGCAGCGTCTCGGCGTAGCGCTCGACGACCGCCGGGTCGGCGGGCTCCGAGGGCACGAAGAGGTTGACCCCGAAAGGCCGGTCGGTCAGCTCGCGCAGCTCGCGGATCTCGGCCCGCACGGCGTCGGCGGTCTTGTAGCCGGCGGCCAGGAAGCCGAGCCCGCCCGCGCCGGACACCGCGGCGGCAAGCGCGGGGGTTCCCGGGCCGCCGCCCATCGGCGCCTGGACGATCGGGTGCTCGAGCTGGTCGAAGGAGAAGCTCAACGTCCCCCCTGTCCTACCCGGCCAGCTCGCTTCTCAGGACCACGCCCAGGAGCCGCCCCTCGGGGGTGCTCACCACCGCGGTCTTCAGGTCGCGCTTCGCCAGCCGCTCGGCCAGCTCGGGCGCGGCGGTGTCGGGCCGGACGGTGGAGGGGCCCTCCTCCATCACCTCCTCGACCAGGGCGTCGTACTTCCCTTCGCAGCGCGACCTGCGCAGCCGGCCGAGCAGCACGCCGTCCGCCGAGGTCGCGAGAGCGAAGCCGTAGGGCGACTCCTCCACCCGCGGCATCACCTCCCCGACCCGGTCGTCCAGGCGGCAGGTGACCGCGTCGTCTCGCAGGGCGTCCTTGACGCGCGGCGTGTCGGCCTCCGTCCCCTCGGTGGGCAGGGCGCGCGCCAGCCAGTCCGTCTTGCCGAGGACGTAGTCGTAGACGTCCTCGAAGCCCAGGGTCTCGAGCCGGCACGCGGCTCGCGGGCTGAGGTCTCAGAGGCCGTCCCAGCAGTAGACGATCACCGCCCGGCCGCGGTCGAGCACCTCGGCCGACTCGGCGTTCAGCTTCTTCAGCGGCAGGTTGATCGCGCCGGGCAGGTGCTCCTCCTCGAACTCCTGCTCGGGCAGGACCTCGACCAGCTGGGCCCCGCCGGCTGTCAGCTCCCTCACCCGCTCGATGCCGACGCCTTCGCTCACGCGAACCCGATCACGCTGCGGATGCCGTCCTGGGCCTCCATCAGCTCGAAGCCGCGGTTGACCTCGTCGAGGCTCAGCCGGTGGGAGACGAAGGCGTCCACGTCGAGCTCCCCCTCGAGGTAGAGGCGGACGAGCTCGGGCACCTGGTCGCGGCCCTTGACGCCGCCGAACGAGGCGCCCGCCACCCGCCGGCCGGTGATCAGGAAGCGCGGCACGATGTCGAGCGTCTCGCCCTTGCCGGCCACGCCGGCGACCGTGCACAGCCCCCAGCCCATGCGCGCGGCCTCCACCGCCTGGCGCATGACCTGCACGTTGCCGGTGGCCTCGAAGGTGTAGTCGGCGCCGAAGCCGCCGGTCATCTCGACGATCCGCTCGACCGAATCCGGGCCGCCGGCGAG
>JBJMLJ010000449.1:0-3309 GCA_045805365.1 Thermoleophilaceae bacterium | reverse complement strand
CACGTGCTTCAGCGGCAGGGCGCGGGCCATTCCGTCGAGGAACGAGGGCAGGTGGCTGCTCGAGTAGAAGACGCCCGAGATGAAGATGACCGGCAGGAAGACGGCGTTCACGTACGCGGGAGCGGAGTCCGAGCTCGGGATCGCGTGGGAGAAGGCGATCCCGAGCGAGCCGAAGCAGACCACGCCGAGCGCCGTGAAGCCGACCAGCGTGGCCCAGTTGTGCGGCCAGTCGACGCCGTAGGCGATGTGCCCGATCGCCACCACGAGACCCATCTGCACGAAGGCGTTGGCCACCGCCGAGCCCAGCAGTCCGGCCAGGTAGGAGGCGGGCGGCATCGGCGTGCCGCGCACGCGCTTGAGGATGCCCAGCTCGCGCAGCGCGGTGAGGTTGAAGGCGAGCGCGTTGAAGGTCGTGGCCATCACGCTCATGCCGGCGATTCCGGGGACGAGCACGTCGAGCTCCTTGGCGTCGGTCGAGAACACCGAGGCGACGAGCACGAGCAAGAGCAGCGGCAGGATGAAGTTGAAGAAGGCGGCCGACGGGCTGCGCCAGAAGAGGCGCCGCTCGAGGCGGAACTGCGCCCAGGCGAGGGCGACGGCGCTCACGCCTGGGGCTCCTCGGCGGTGAGCTGCAGGTACACGTCCTCGAGCGTGGGCCGGTTCACCTGCAGGCGCTCGAGCCGCTCGCCGCGCTCGAGAGCCTGGCCGGTGAGGCGATGCAGGAGCTCGGTGGGGTCCTCGGTCTCGTGCTCGACCCGCTTGCCGTTGGTCGTGTACGAGACCCGGTAGCGCGGCTGCTCGGCACCGAGCTGGTCGGGCGGGCCCTCGGCGACGATGGTCCCGTCCTTGATGATCGCCACGCGGTCCGAGAGCGACTGCGCCTCGTCCAGGTAATGGGTCGTGAGCAGCACCGTCTTGCCCAGGTCCTTGAGCCTGCTGATCACGGTCCAGGCGGTTCGCCGGGCTGCCGGATCGAAGCCTGTGGTCGGCTCGTCGAGGAAGATCAGCTCGGGGTCGCCGACCAGCGCCAGCGCAAGGTCGAGGCGCCGCCGCTGTCCGCCGGACAGCTCCTTGGTCCGGGCCTCGGCCTTCTCCTCGAGGCCGACGAGCTCGATCGTCTCGTCTGCGTCGCGCGGGGAGGGATAGGCCCTGCCGAAGTGCTCGACCGCCTCCCGCACCTTGATCATGGGATGGAAGCCGCAGCTCTGGAGCACGATCCCGATCCGCTCCTGGAGGCTCCGCTCGCGCTGCTCGGGGTCGTGCCCGAGCACGAGCACCTCCCCGCCGCTCCGCTGCCGGTAGCCCTCGAGGATCTCGACGGTGGTCGTCTTGCCGGCGCCGTTCGGGCCGAGCAGGCCGAACACCTCGCCGCGCTCCACGGTGAAGGACAGACCGCGGACCGCCTCGAGTGGCCCGTAGCTCTTCCGGAGGTCGCTGACCTCGATTGCCGGCTCGGCCATTCCCCCGGAGGCTAAACGCCCGCGCCGGAGCCGCCGCGGCCCTCGCCGCCGGCGAAGCGGCCGGCGCCCTTCCAGGCGGTCTCGAGCGTGGCCGGCCCGCTCTCGGCCTCGAGCTTGAGGCCGTCCTCGAGCGGCATTCCGAGGCCCTCGATCGCGGCCCGCCTGTCGGCCAGCATCGTGTCCTGAGGGAAGCCGGCGAGGCCCTCGGCGATCTCAAGCGCCCTCTCCAAGTGGCGTCCGGCAGGCACGACCTCGGTGACGAGGCCCATCGCCAGGGCCTCGGCGGCCTCGACGATGCGGCCGCTCAGGATCATGTCCAGCCCGCGGCCAAGTCCCACTATCCGCGGCAGCCGCTGGGTGCCGCCGTCCACGAGCGGCACACCCCAGCGCCGCTCGGGGAAGCCGAGCGCCGACGTGTCGGTGGCGATCCGTAGGTCGCACCAAAGGGCGAGCTCGAGCCCGCCCGCCAGGCACCAGCCTGAGATCGCGGCGATGGTCGGCTTGCTCGCGGTGTCGCGGGTGAAGCCGAGCGGGCCGCGCGGGTCGTCCATCCGCGGGCCGAAGCTCTCGATGGCCTTGAGGTCGGCCCCGGCGCAGAACGCGACGCCGCCGGCGCCGGTGAGGACCATAACCCGGGCGTCGTTGTCCTCCTCGAAGCGGTCGTAGGCCCCCTGGAGCAGCTCCGCGGTCGGCCCGTCGACGGCGTTGCGCCGCTGCTGGCGGTCGATCGTGACGACCGCGGCGGCGCCTAGTCGTTCGTAGTCAACGTCCATGCGCGGATGTTCTCAGCCCGTTCACACCCGCGCCCCGACGGCTAGGCAGGATCACAGGTGCAGATCCCTCCTCGCACGCGGCCCCGAGCTCCCCGCCGGGGCCGCGGGCATTTTCGGACGCGGTTCCGGCTGCTACCAGCCGACGCGCTTCCGCAGCTCGGCCGCCTTGCGCTGCTCCTTGCGCTTCTCGAGCATCCCCTGGAGCGCCGACATGACGATCACGAAGGCGACGAAGAAGACGATGACGCCGAACGCGCTGAAGGTCACGGTCTTGTCGTCCGTCTCGCCGGCCAGCCCCTCGCCGTTGTCGGAGGCGAACGCCGGAGCGGTCAGCAGGAGCGTGAAAAGGAAGGATGCGAGGCCCAATCGCATGCGCGGCTAACGATACCCTGTGGCCGCCGTGGCGGACGACTCCTTCGAGTGCATCGTCGAGATCCCGAAGGGAAGCCGCAACAAGTACGAGTGGGACCACGAGCGGGACAAGCTGGTGCTGGACCGGTTCCTCTTCTCGTCCGTCGTCTATCCCACCGACTACGGCTTCATCCCTGACACGCTGAGCCTCGACGGCGACCCGCTCGACGTGATGGTCTGCGTGTCGGAGGCGACCTTCCCGGGCTGCACGATCGACGTGAAGCCGATCGCGCTGTTCCGCATGGAGGACGACCAGGGGATCGACGACAAGATCCTGGCGGTGCCGCTCCACGACCCCGGCTGGAACACGATGGAGCGGCTCGAGGACATCGCCAAGCAGCTGCGCGACGAGATCGAGCACTTCTTCTCCCACTACAAGGACCTGGAGCAGAAGGCGGTCAAGGTCGACGGTTGGTATCCGCGTGAGGACGCGATCAAGGAGATCGAGGAGTCGCGGAAGCGGTTCAAGGAGAACGGCGACCACTAGCTAGGCTCCCCGGCCTTGTTCGAGCTGGCATCTCTTATCAGCTATGCCCAGGCGGTGATCCTGGGCCTGCTCCAGGGCTTCGCGGAGCTGTTCCCGGTCTCGAGCCTGGGCCACTCGGTAATCCTCCCGGGGCTCCTCGGCTGGGACATCCACCAGAACGACCCCTTCTTCCTCACCT
>JBJMLJ010000448.1:0-7661 GCA_045805365.1 Thermoleophilaceae bacterium | reverse complement strand
CGCCAAGGCCGCCGCCGAGGCGCGGCTGAACCGGTATCACGCCGCCCGGGCCGTGTTGCGCGAGGCCGCGCGGCGGGAGCCCCACGACTTCGTCACCTGGGGCCTGCTGGGCGACCTGGCCGTCCGGCGGGGGGACAGGGCGACCGCGCGCCGCGACTATGCCCGTGCGCACCGGCTCAACCCGCGCGACCCGACCCTGCGCCAGTTGGCCCGCCATCCGCTCGCTGGGCGAGGCTGAGGAATGCGGGCGCTCGTGACCGGCTGCGCGGGCTTCATCGGCTCGCACCTGACCGAGGCGCTGCTCGCCGACGGCGCGGACGTCATCGGCGTCGACTGCTTCAACGACAACTACCAGCGGCCGCCGAAGTTGAGGAACCTCGGCCACCAGGCGAAGGACTGGGACAGCTTCGAGTTCGTGCCGATCGACCTGTCCCGCGGCGACCTCGACGACCTGGTGGCGGGGGCGGACGTGATCTACCACCTGGCCGCGGAGCCAGGCGTGCGCACGAGCTGGGGAGCCCGCTTCGAGCGCTACGTCACCAACAACGTGATCGCGACCCAGAACCTCCTCGAGGCGGCCCAGCCGTACCCCGACAAGCGCTTCGTATACGCGTCGTCCTCGTCGATCTACGGCGACGCCGAGTCGTTCCCGACCCACGAGTCCGTCAGCCCGCGGCCGGTGTCTCCCTACGGGATGACGAAGCTGGGCGGCGAGCACCTGTGCAGCATGTACGCGGCGAACCACGGGCTGTCGACCGTGGCACTGCGCTACTTCACCGTCTACGGCCCCCGCCAGCGTCCCGACATGGCGTTCCATCGCTTCTTCAAGGCCGCGATTGCGGACGGGCCCATCGTGGTCTTCGGCGACGGAGGCCAGAGCCGCGACTTCACCTTCGTCGGCGACATCGTGGCGGGCACGCTCGCCGCGGGCGCGGCCGACGTCCCCGCCGGGAGCGTCTACAACCTCGGCGGCGGCTCCCAGAGCACCATCGGCGAGACCCTCGAGATCATCTCGGAGATGACCGGCTTCGCGCTCGACGTCAGCTACGGCGAGCCCGAGCACGGTGACGTCCGCGACACCTCCGCGGACACGACCGCCGCCCGAAGCGATCTCGGCTTCGAGCCCTCCACGACCCTGCGGGAGGGCCTGGCCGCGCAGTTCGACTGGATGAGGGAGACGCCCTACTCGAGCGCGTGAACGGTGCCGCGGAAGGAGTTGTAGGCCGGCTTCCGCACCCCGCCGATGTCCATCAACCCGACGTGCAGCCCGAAGTAGTCCTGGAAGTCCGGGGCGTGCCGCGGGATGTCGCGCCAGTTGTAGTAGATGAGGCCCTTCAGCTTGAGCTTGGCGCGCTCCTTTACGAGTGTGGCCCAGACGCGCTTCACGAGCTCCGCCTGGCCCCTCGGGCCGACGTTGAAGGGGTTCGGGTTGTCGCCCCACGTGGCCCAGCCGAGCTCCGTGACGCGGATCGGCGTCCCGGTGTCGCCGGCCCTGTTCATCACCCGGCGGACGCGGCGCATGATGTCGTAGCTCTGGTCGGCGGCGGGCGCGTAGGGGTGGACGGCGAAGGTGTCGAAGGTGCCCTTGCCACCGGCGTCGTACATGCCCTTCAGGTACTTGTCGATGGGGGTGCCGATGTTCGTCTGGGACAGGCCGGCCGCGATGATCTCGGCGCCGGGATCGACACGCTTGATCGCGCCGCCGACTGCGCGGAGCATGGCCACATACTCCGCCGGGTCCTGCCCGCTGGGCCAGTAGGCCTTGATGTGCGGCTCGTTCCAGACCTGCCAGGAGCGGAGCGGTCGCTGGCGCAGCCAGGGATGGGCCTTCCAGAAGCTGCCGTTCGGGCCATAGCGGTGCACGAGGCGGGCCGCGAAGTCGCCGAACTCGGCGTTGCTGCGCGGCGGATAGGTGCCGCGCGCCGCCCCGATGACGGGACGGGATGAGCGGAACGCCGGCGGATCGAACAGCACCGGCAGGATCGCGTAGCCCGCGGCGGTCACGTCGGCCACGTACTGGTCGTAGAAGCGGAAGTCGTAGACGCCCGGGGCCTTCTCGATCCGCGACCACTCGAACTTCTGCCGGATCGTGCCGACACCGGTCGCGTTCAGCTGGCTCAGGAAGCCGGCCCGCTGGCTGCCCGAGGAGGAGCCGATGTTGTCGGCCACGATCCCGAAGAACGTCCTCGGCAGGTGCACGCCCTTGGGAATCTCGCCGGTCTCCCTCGAGCCGGAGGCGTCGCTGTCGGGGTCCAGGTAGTTGACGATGCCGTCGCCGTCGATGTCCGGGTCGGTCCGGTTGGGGATCCCGTCGCAGTCCATGTCCTTGTCGCGCTTGTTGGGGATCCCGTCGCCGTCGATGTCGCGGTCGCGGCCGTTCGGCTTGCCGTCGCCGTCCATGTCGCGGTCGCGCTTGTTCCGGATCCGGTCGCCGTCCATGTCCTTGTCGCGCGGGCAGTTCCGCAGCCGGTCGCCGTCGATGTCGCGGTCGCGGGCGTTCTTGATCCCGTCGCCGTCGACGTCCCTGTCGCGCTTGTTGGGGATCCCGTCGCCGTCGACGTCCTTGTCGCGCTTGTTGGGGATGCCGTCGCCGTCGACGTCCTTGTCGCGCTTGTTGGGGATGCCGTCGCCGTCGATGTCCCTGCGCGACCGCTTGTGCTTGCGCTTCGCGGCGTGCGCGGCGTGGTGGCCGCTGGCGATCGCCGCTGCGGCGGGCAGCACTAGGGAGGCCGCGGTGAGGACGGCCAGGGCGGAGAGGAGGATGGCTCGCGCGTTGCGCATGGGTTTTCCCCGGAATGGGTGTGCAGGGAGAATCGGCCCGCCCGACGCGGACTGTGAGCGGAAGCAGCCGTTCCCGGACGGCCGTCCAGCGGCTCAGCGGAGGGCGAGCGCCCGCACGAGGCGGACGGCGAACTCGCCCAGCGAGCGGAACGAGGCCTCGACACGGCCCAGGAGCATCGGATCGGAGTCCGCCGTCACCGGCCTGATCCGGGTTGTAAAGCCATAGCGGAAGCCGGCGTCGCGAGCCATCCGCGGGGTTCGCTCGTCGACGTCTCCGTGCGGATACGCGATCAGCTGGAGCGGCCGTCCGGCCTCCTCCTCGAGCTCGTCCCGGCCGTGGAGCATGGCGCGCTCGAGCTCGTCGTCGTCCAGGGTCGGAAGCGGGTCGTGCTCGCGGGTGTGGAAGCCGATCTCCATGCCCGCCGCGGCGAGCTCCCTCACCGCCTCCGCGGGGAGGCCGTGGTCCGGGTCGGCACGGCCGGCGCGGTCGCGCAGCTCGACGGCCACCTCGCGGCGCCGCTTGGCCGGCAGTCCCTGGATCTGCCCGGCCAGCGCGAAGACGTCGCCGCCCTCGCGGTCGACCAGGGCCTGGAGATCCTGCCACCAGAACGGGAAGGGCTCGTGAAGCGACGCCCCTGTCAGGAAGAAGGTGGCCGGCAGGTCGTGGCGGCGCAGCAGGGGGAGGACCAGGTGGACATGCGAGGCGAGGTCGTCGTCGAAGGTGAGCGCGACGGGGTAGCGCTGCCCGCGCCGCCGCTCGCGCGCGGCCTGGAGCAGCCGCGACGCCGGGACGACCCTGTACCAGCGGCGGACGTGGCGCAGCTCGGCGTCGAGCAGCCGCTCGTCGTGGGTCGGCAGCAGCTCGCGGATCGGGTCGCCCCTTCCCAGCCCCGCCCCGTGGAAGAACAGCGCGATGCCGACGCGGCGAGCGGACAGGCGCGCGGGCAGGGACAGGAGAACGGCCAGCGGGGCACCCGCGACGGCCTTCAGCGCCGGTAGGCGCGCGCGCCGGCGTGTCGCATTCATGACAGCGTGTTTTCCCCGATCGGCGATCGGGGATGCCCAATAACGATGGTCGTGTCGTCGCCTCCTCCCGGCCTCGAGGAGCGCCTGGCCTCTGTAGACGAGGTCGTACGCGACCCTCCCCAGGTGCATCCGGCCGCCCCCGCCGGCGTGTGGGACACGTCGCCGGCGTGCTATCGCTTCCTCGCCCGCCACTGCCCTCCCGGCGCGCGCACCCTGGAGACCGGCCTCGGCTCCTCGACCGTGCTCTTCGCGGCCTGGGGCACCCATCACACCTGCATCGTCTCCTCGCAGGGGGAGGTCGACGCCTGCCTCTCGCACTGCAAGGCCGCGGGCATCGACGTGTCCCGGCTGGACTTCCGGGTCGGCCGTTCGGACCAGGTGCTCCCGAACCTCGACGGTGACGCCGATGGCTACGACCTCTTCCTCATCGACGGCGGGCACGGGTTCCCGACGTCGATCATCGACTGGTACTACGGCGCGTCGCGGCTGCGTGCGGGCGGCTACGTCGTCATCGACGACACCCACCTGGCTCAGGTCTCGATCGCGCTGCTCCGCTTCCTCGCCCGCGACCCGCGCTGGACCCGGGTGGGCGGAAGGCTGAAGTGGGCGGCCTTCCGGCGCGAGAGCGAGGGGTCCTTGAGCGAGGAGTACATCCACCAGGACTTCCTCGACCACAGGTTCGGGCCAAAGCGCATGGCCCGCCTCGGGCGCCGCGCGCTGTCGCCGCTGAAGCGACGCCTTGCGAAGCCGTAGGACGCCTTCCTGCCCCATATCGGGGACGGCCTTCTCCAAAAGAACACATGTTTAGCCCGTTGGAACCTGGGGACACTCGGCTTGGGGTACAAGGAAAGGCTGTGCGCATAGACGCCACGCCCTGAGCGCCGTTGGAATGGAACTCGCCGCTGCCCCGGCGCTCAAGAAGGACAAAACGCATAGGCGGGGGTACCGGAGGTGACTCCCACCGACTCCAACAAATCGAGCCCTTCCGGGGAGGCGCCCGCATGTCCGTGGACAGAACCGTCGAGGAGACAGAAGCGGGGCCCGCCCCCACGACTCGCCAGCGCCGCCACAACGTGCGCACGAGGCCGCGCACCCGCTTCCGCCGTCGCGGCGCGATCGGGGTCCTGAAGCCGGTCGACGCCCTCGCCGCGCGGCTCGCGCTCGAGGCCGACGTCTCGGTACCGGCTCGCGCCCGGAGTCGCGACCGGCGCTACCGCAGGCTGCTCGTGGTGGCCGACCTCGTGGCGATCGCGGCAGCGCTCGTCATCTGCGTCCCGCTGCTCGGCGACCGCGATCAGGTCGCGCCGGTCGCGCTCGTGGCGCTCCCGCTCGTCGTCTTCCTCAGCAAGGTCCTCGGCCTCTACGACCGCGACGAGCTCCTCATGCGCAAGTCGACGCTGGACGAGGCGCCTGGCCTGTTCCAGCTCGCCACGCTCACCGCGCTGCTCGTCGGGCTTGCCCACGGCCCGCTCGTGGCGGGCGACCTCGGCCGCGACCAGCTGATCGCGATCTGGATGTCCTTCTTCGTCCTGCTCATCGTCTTCCGCTCGATCGGTCGAACCGTGGGCCGGCGGATCGCCCCCATCGAGCGCTGCCTGCTCGTCGGTGACCCGGAGGTGTGCGCGCGCGCCCGCGAGAAGATCGAGTCGAGCGACACGGTGCACGCCACCGTCGTCAGCCAGGTCGACTTCGAGGCCGCCGCCGAGGCGCGTGACGCCGAGGCCGCGATCGGCGGGCTGGCGAGCGAGCTCGACATCCACCGGGTCGTCGTGGCGCCCCCAAGCGTCGATCGCAGCGAGGTGCTCAACCTGATCCGCGCCGCCAAGGCGCACGGCCTCAAGGTCAGCGTCCTGCCGCGGATGCTCGAGGTCGTCGGCACCTCGGTCGAGTTCGACGACCTCGAGGGACTCGAGATGCTCGGCGTCCGCCGCTTCGGCATGAGCCCCTCGTCGTGGCTGATCAAGCGCTCCATGGACGTGCTCGGCTCCGCACTGGCGCTGCTGGTGGTGTCGCCGCTGCTGGCGGTGATCGCCGTGCTGATCACGCTCGACTCGCGCGGCCCGGTGCTCTTCCGGCAGCGCCGCGTCGGCCGGGACGGCGAGCTGTTCGAGATGCTCAAGTTCCGCACGATGGTCGTCGGCGCCGACGCCCGCAAGCACGAGCTCGAGGCGCTGAACGAGGCGGACGGCCTGTTCAAGATCGCGGAGGACCCGCGCATCACGCGTGTCGGGAGGCTCCTCCGCCGCTACTCGATCGACGAGCTGCCCCAGCTCTGGAACGTGCTGCGCGGCGAGATGAGCCTCGTCGGCCCGCGGCCACTGGTGGTCGAGGACGACCGCCGCGTCGAGGGCTGGTACCGGCGCCGCCTCCACCTGACGCCGGGCGTGACCGGCCGCTGGCAGGTGCTCGGCTCGGCCCGGATCCCGCTGAACGAGATGGTCAAGCTCGACTACCTCTACGTGGCCAACTGGTCGCTCTGGGCCGACGTGAAGATCCTCCTGCGGACGGTTCAGTTCGTCGTCGGGCGAAGGGGGCTCTGATGGCGCCCGACCGGCGGATCTCGTTGATGGAGATGCCAATCGACCGGACGACCGAGCGCGAGGTGGTGGAGACGGTAGGCGAGGCGGTCACCCGTGGCCAGGGCGGCTGGGTGATCACCCCCAACCTCGATCACCTGCGGCAGTTCCGCGAGCGCCCCGAGCTCCGCGAGCGCTTCGAGGAGGCCGACGTCGTCGTCGCCGACGGCATGCCGCTCGTCTGGGCCAGCCGGATCCAGCACACCCCGCTGCCGGAGCGGGTGGCCGGCTCCGACCTGATCTGGTCGCTGACGAGGGAAGCCGAGCGGCGCGCCGCCTCGGTCTATCTCGTCGGCGGCAACCCCGGCACCGCGGAAGCCGCCGGCGAGGTCCTGCGCGAGCAGGCCCCCGGTCTCGACATCGCCGGCACCGACTGCCCGCCGCCGGGCTTCGAGGAGAGCCCCGGCGAGCTCGACTCGCTGGCGG
Source organism: Thermoleophilaceae bacterium (assembly GCA_045805365.1). Lineage (GTDB taxonomy): Bacteria > Actinomycetota > Thermoleophilia > Solirubrobacterales > Thermoleophilaceae > DASXBA01. Next base: position 852 of record JBJMLJ010000448.1, on the reverse strand, counting down.
AGCGCATCCAGCGCTCACACCCGGACATCGTCTACGTCGGGCTGCCGCTCGACAAGCAGATCGCGCTCATTCCGCGGCTCAGGCGGGTAGTTCCTTCAGCATGGTTCCTCGGACTGGGCATCTCCTTCTCCTTCGTATGCGGAGAGGTGCGGCGCGCGCCCCGCTGGATGCAGCGCGTCGGTCTCGAGTGGGTCCACCGCCTGCTGCAGGAGCCCCGGCGCCTCTTCCGCCGCTACCTGGTGGAGGGGCTGCCGTTCGCCGCGAGGCTGTTCGCCCACGCGGCGGTTCGACGCTGGAGCTGATGGCCGCCGACACCCTGCCAGTCACGGTCGTGATCCCGGCCTATGAACGCGAGCACCTCCTCGAGGAGACGCTCGCGAGCGTTGCCTCGCAGTCGCCACGGCGGCCGCGGGAGGTCATCGTCGTGGACGACTGCTCGAGCGACAGAACCGCCGAGGTGGCCGAGCGCGCCGGGGCGCGGGTCATCCGGCACGAGCGGAACCGCGGCGCCGGGGCGGCGCGCAACACCGCCGTGGTCGCGGCCAGCCAGCCATGGATCGCGCCGCTCGACTCCGACGACCGCTGGCTGCCCCACCACCTGGACACGCTCTGGCGCATGCGCGACGGCCATGTCTTCGTGGCCGGCGCGGCCCTGGCGAGCGGCGGACGCCCCCGCTACGCCGGGGTCCCGGGCAAGCGGCCCAAGCTGCTCGGCTCGCCAAGGGAGGTCGTCTTTCCGGAGAACATCGTGCCGGCAAGCGGCCTCTTGATCAGGACGGACGACATCCGCGCGGTCGGGGGCTACGACACCGGCCTGCCGCTCGCCGAGGACTTCGATCTCGTCATCCGCCT
>JBJMLJ010000447.1:0-5103 GCA_045805365.1 Thermoleophilaceae bacterium | reverse complement strand
CCTGCCCGCCTGCGGCATCGCCCTGGACGTGCAACGCGTGCACCTGGCCCAGGCCGCCGGGGAGGGCCTCGGGTGAGCCTGACGATCGCGGTTCCCCGCGGGGCCCTGTTCGCCGCCACGCTCGACCTGCTCGACCGCCTCGGCGTCGAGACCGCCGAGGTGCGCTCGAACGAGCGCAAGCTGCTGTTCGGTGACGCCGGCGTCGTGACGATGCGTCCGAGCGACGTCCCCACCTACGTCGAGCACGGCGCCGCCGACATCGGCATCACCGGCAAGGACGTGCTCCTCGAGCAGTCCGAGCGGGAGGTCTACGAGCTGCTCGACCTCGGCTTCGGCCACTGCCGGATGGTTGTCGCGGCCCGCGAGGGAGACGACGCGCTCGGCGAGTCCCTGCGCCGCCTGGGCCGCGTGCGGGTGGCCACCAAGTACCCGCGCATCGCGGCCCGCCACTTCGCGGACACCGGCCGCCAGGCCGAGATCGTCGAGGTCAAGGGCTCGGTCGAGCTGGCGCCGCTGACCGGCCTGGTCGACGGCATCGTCGACCTGACGGCCACGGGCAAGACACTGTCCGAGAACCACCTCGAGGTCGTCGAGGAGATCACCGCCTGCACCGCGCGGCTGATCGCGAACCCCGTGGCCCACAAGCTGAAGGCGACGGAGATCGACGCGCTGGTGGAGAGGATCCGGTCGGGATGAGGATCAATCGGATCGACAAGCCAGAGCTGTGGAGGACGGTCTCTCGCCGCTATGACGGGGTACGGGAGATCGTCGAGGAGGTCCGGGACGGCGGCGACCAGGCCGTCCTCCGACTGACGGCGAAGTTCGACAAGGCCGAGCTTCGCGCGGAGGAGCTCCAGGTCCCCCCGCGCGAGATCGAAGCATCGCTCGGCGTCCTCGAGCCGGAAGTGGTGGCCGGTCTCCGGACGGCGATCGCCAACGTCCGGACCGTCGCGGAAGCGCAGTTGCGGGACCCGATTCCCGTTGAGCTCCCGCAGGGCCAGCGGGTCGAGGTCACCGAGGTTCCCGTGAGGCGAGTCGGCCTCTACGCCCCCGGAGGCGAGGCGGTCTATCCGTCGACCGTCGTGATGGGAGCGGTCACCGCCCGCGTGGCGGGAGTGGACGAGATCGCGGTCTGCGCGCCGCCCGGCCCAGATGGGCGCGCCCACCCCGCGATCCTCGCCGCCTGCGTCCTCTGCGAGGTCAACGAGGTCTATCGGATGGGCGGGGCGCAGGCGATCGCCGCGCTCGCCTACGGCACCGAGTCGGTTCCGGCGGTTGACGTGATCGCCGGGCCCGGCAATGTCTGGGTCCAGGAGGCGAAGCGGCTGGTGGCGGGCGACGTCGGCATCGACGGGATCGCCGGGCCAAGCGAGCTCGTGGTGATCGCCACCGCGGAAGCGGAGGCCGAGCTCGTGGCGCTTGATCTACTCGCTCAGGCCGAGCACGGCTCCGAAAGCCTTATCGCTGCAATCTCGCCCGATGCCGGCCTGCTCGATGCCGTGGAAACCAGTCTCAGGACGCTGTTGGAGGACAGGCCGACCGTCACGGCGGAGCAGGCGTCGCTGATCAAGGTGCGAGACATCCATGCCGGGTTGAGGCTCGCCGAGCAAATCGCCCCCGAGCACCTGGAACTAGTTGGCACCGAGGCGGAGGCGCTCGCCGACAAGGTGCGGGTCGCCGGGTGTGTCTTCGTCGGCGCTCAGGCCGGGACGGCCTTCGGCGACTACGTCGCCGGCTCCAACCACGTCCTCCCGACGGGCCGAGCGGCCCGCTTCCAGAGCGCTCTCTCGCCGGCCACGTTCAGGCGGCGCATGGCTAGGGTTTCCCTGCCGGGCGAGGCAGCCGCCCGCCTGGCGCCCGCAGGCGCAGCTCTGGCCCGCGCCGAGGGATTCCCCGTGCACGCAGAGTCCATGGAGCGCCGCGCGTGAGCCGCAAGGCGGAGATCTCGAGACAGACCGGCGAGACGCAGGTACAGCTGACCCTCGACGTCGACGGGTCGGGCGAGGGCTCGCGCGCGACCGGCGTCGGCTTCTTCGATCACCTGCTCGATGCGCTGACCAAGCACGGCAAGCTCGACCTCGACGTGCAGGTGGACGGCGACCTGGAGACCGGGGCCCACCACACGGTCGAGGACACGGGCCTGGCGCTCGGGCAGGCCCTCGACGAGGCGCTCGGGGACCGGGCCGGGATCCGCCGCTTCGGCCAGGCCGGCGTGCCGATGGACGAGGCGCTGGCGACCTGCGCCATCGACGTGTCGGGGCGCCCCTACACGGCCTTCGACGCCGACTTCCCCGAGGCGAGCGTGGCGGACTTCGACACCGATCTCGCCGAGGAGTTCGTCCGCGCGGTTGCGAACTCGGCCAAGCTCACGGTCCACCTGCGCGTCGAGGCCGGAGAGAACACCCACCACATGGTGGAGGCGGCCTTCAAGGCCTTCGCACGGGCCCTGCGCCAGGCGGTCGAGCTGGATCCGGACGAGGCCGGGATCCCGTCAACGAAGGGACTGCTGTGACGCACATCGCGATCCTCGACTACGGGATGGGCAACCTGCGCTCGGCGGAGAAGGCGCTCGAGCACGTGGGCGCGGAGGTGTCGGTGATCCGCGACCACGACGAGGTCCGCGCCGCCGACGGCGTCGTCCTGCCCGGCGTGGGCGCCTTCCCCAGGGCCATGGAGGAGGTGCGCAGGCTCGGCCTCGACGACCTGCTGCGCGAGCGGCTGGCGGCGGGGGTGCCGGTGCTCGGCATCTGCCTGGGCATGCAGCTGCTGTTCGAGCGCTCTACGGAGCTGGGCGGCGCCGAGGGGATCGGCCTGCTCGAAGGCGAGGTCGACCAGCTCGCGGCCAACGGGCTGAAGGTCCCCCAGATCGGTTGGAACCCGGTCTCGTGGCGGCGCGAGAGCGACCTGGCGGAGGGGCTGCCCGAACCGTGCGCCTTCTACCACGTGCACTCGTTCGCGCCACGGCCGGCGCGGGAGGAGCACGTCGTCGGGACGGCGGTGTACGGGGCCGAGTTCGCCAGCGCCGTCGCACAGCCGCCGCTCTACGGGGTCCAGTTCCACCCGGAGAAGTCCGGCCCGGACGGCCTGGCGCTGCTCGGGAACTTCGTGCGCGCCTGCGGCGCATGATCCTCCTGCCCGCGGTGGACATCCGCGACGGCAAGGCCGTCCGCCTGCGCCAGGGCCGGTTCGAGGACGAGACGGTCTACGCGGACGACCCGCTCGAGGCCGCCCGCTCGTTCGTGGAGGCGGGCGCCCGCTTCCTGCACGTGGTGGACCTGGACGGGGCGCGCGAGGGAAAGCCCGCCAACCTCGACCACCTGGGGCGGATCACCCGCGAGCTCGAGGTGCCCGTTCAGTACGGCGGCGGCCTTCGCTCGCTCGCCTCGATTCGGTCCGCCCTGGTGGCGGGAGCCGAGCGCGTGGTGCTGGGCACCGCCGCCTACACCGAGCCCGGGCTGCTCGAAGAGGCCCTCGAGACATGGGACCCGCGCGTGCTCGTGGCCGTGGACGTCCGTGGCGGCCACGTCTCCGTCGCCGGCTGGACCAAGGAGACGCAGATGCTGCCGGAGGAGGTGATCCGGCGCATGCAGCGGACCGGGGCCACCCGCTTCGTCTACACGAACGTCGACCGCGACGGGATGCTCGAGGGGCCGGACCTCGACGAGGTGCGCCGGATCTCCGAGACGGTCCGCGGGCGCTTCCTCTACTCGGGCGGGATCTCCTCGCTGGACGACCTGAAGGCCCTCAAGGAGATGCGCCTGGTGAACCTCGCCGGGGTGATCTCCGGCAAGGCGCTCTACGAGGGCCGAATGGAGGTCGGGGAGGCGGTCGAGCTGCTGGCCGACAAGCGATGACTCTGCTGCGACGGGTCATTCCCTGCCTCGACGTCGACAAGGGCCGGGTGGTCAAGGGGGTCGAGTTCGTCGACATCCGCGACGCCGGCGACCCCGTCGAGCTCGCGGCGCGCTACGAGCAGGAGGGGGCCGACGAGATCGTCTTCCTCGACATCACCGCCTCGCACGAGAAGCGCGACACCGTGGCGGCCCTGGCCCGCCGCTGCGCGGACGAGATCTTCATCCCCTTCACGATCGGCGGGGGCGTGCGCTCGGTCGAGGACGCGCAGGCCGTGCTCGACGCGGGCTGCGACAAGGTCTCGGTCAACTCCGCCGCGGTCGCCCGGCCCGAGCTGCTCGGGGAGCTGGCGGAGGTGTTCGGCGCCCAGTGCGTCGTCCTCGCGATTGACGCGCGCAGGGAGGACGACGGGCGGTACGGCGTATATGTCAACGGCGGCCGCACCGCGACCGGCCGCGACGCGATCGAGTGGGCGCGCGAGGGGGTCGAGCGGGGGGCGGGGGAGATCCTGCTCACGAGCATGGACCGCGACGGCACCGAGGACGGCTACGAGCTCGAGCTGACCCGGGCCGTGGCGGATGCCGTGGACGTGCCGGTGATCGCCTCGGGGGGCGCCGGCGAGCTGGAGCACCTGGTCGACGCGGTCCGGAAAGGCGGAGCGGACGCCGTTCTCTGCGCGTCGATCTTCCACTACGGCAAGCACAGCGTCGGCGAGGCCAAGGAGCACATGCGGGCCGCCGGCGTGCCGGTGCGCCTCTAGGCCAACCGAACAGGACACCTACACCGGATTCGCCGACGAGGTGAGCGTGGAGATCCACCGCTGGGACACGGGCGGCTGCGGCGGCTCCGGTGGCGGCGGAGGCGGCTCGAGCGCCAAGGCCGACTTTCGGATCGTGGCCCCTGAAGGGCAGGGTCCACGGCCGCAACAAGCACAAGGAGTACGTGACGATCCGCAACCGGGGCGGCAAGACGGGCAACCTCGCGGCTCCCGCTACTACGCCTGCCGCAAGCGGTCGATCTGGAACGATCGGGGCGACGTGGCCGGACTGCTCGGCCCGAAGGGGCACCTCGTCTCGCAGCGCGGCTTCGGCCGGTTCCGCGGGGCCGCGCGCTTCTAGCGCCGCCTTCGCGACACTAAGGCGCGTGTCCGTTGCCGTCCAAGACCTGCGCGAGCGCGTCCGTCGCCTGCCGGGGATGGCCCGCCTGCTGCCGGCCCTCGAGGGGCTGCCGCCCACGTTCCTCGTGGGCGGG
>JBJMLJ010000446.1:0-4750 GCA_045805365.1 Thermoleophilaceae bacterium | reverse complement strand
CGGCGCGAAGCGCGGATCGCGTGCCGCCTCCTTCTTGGCTACGCCAGTCAGGTCGCGGCGCACGAGCGCCCCCAGCACGGGCATGTCGATCGAGCTCTGGTGGTTGAAGAGGAACACCGCCGGACGATCGGCCCAGAGGTTCTCTTCGCCGACCACGTCGAGGCGCACTCCGGCGAGAGCCAGAGCGGCATCCGAGCCCACCGAGGTGGCGAAGTTGGCGGCGTCGCGGCGGCTCCGGTTGAGAAGGCCGATCCCCGCGCCGAGCACGGCGGCGGTTCCGAGCCCGGCCAGGGCGGCCCCCGTGCGCGCGACCGTCTCGAGCCCGGGCCGCGCGCCGCCCGAGAGCCGGTAGACCGGCCAGCCGCGGTCGGCCGCGACCTTCGTCAGCCCGGCCTGGGCGTTCAGGGCGCGCGGCCGCCCGACGGCGTCGAGGAAGTACATGTCCTCGTCGCCGTTGCCGTAGCCGTAGCTGCTGCGCAGGTCGAGCCCGCGCTCGTTCGCGAACGCCCGCACCGCCCGGGCCTTCGCCGGACCCCAGAGGACGTCGCCGCCCAGCTCTCCGGTGAAGACGCCGTCCACCACCTCGATCGCGGTCGTCAGCAGGTGCTCGATGCCGAAGTCCTCCGCCAGCGGCGCCACCTGGTAGCGGGTGGCCGACGAGGCGAGGGCCACGGTGTGCCCCATGCGCTGGTGGGCGCGCACGATCAGCCGCGAGTCGGGATAGACCATGCCGGCGATGCGCTGCACGAACAGCCGCTCGCCGAGCTCGGCGAGCTCCTCCTCGGCCCGCCCGCTGAACGATCCCGCCGCGATCTCCACGAGCGGCGTGACGTCGCTCCCCCTCAGCCCCTGGTCGATCGCCGCGCCGACGGACCGGGCGATCTCGCCGGCCGACATCTGCCTGCGACGGATGAACTCCTGGTAGAAGACGTTCGCCGAGTACCCCGAGATCAGGGTCCCGTCGAGGTCGAAGAACGCGCCGACCTCGGGGCCGGCCGGCCCCCCCTCGATCTCCTCGATCAGCGCCTCGACGTCCCTCATGCCGGCCCCTCCTCCAGCCGGCGCAGCGCGAGGTCGCGCACGAAGTCCACCCGGCGCACCTCGTCGCGGATCTCCTCGGCGAACTCGCGCCGGCGCTCGCTCAGCTCCTGGCCGCCGGAGCCGGCGAGGTCCCGGTTGGCCGCCAGGCGCAGGGCGCTGTCGAACAGCTCCTTCGAGATCGACTCCGGGCTGTGAAGCCGGCGCTGGAGCTCGCGCTGGCGCGCCAGGCCGATGGAGTCGCGGATGAACGCCGGCCTGTCGAGCTCCTCCGCCGGGTCGCGGGCCGCGAGGCAGTCGGCGACGACGAGATAGGCCTCGAGGAACGGCCGGAGGACGCGGTGCGCCAGGTGGAAGGGCGCCCCGGCGAGCATTGCAGCTGCCGTCTCCGGGTCGGTCGGCCCCTCCTCCCAGTCGGGGTCGAAGAAGGCCATCTCCGAGCGGATCTCGTCCGAGTAGTGGCGCTTGCGGGCGAAGAAGAAGTCGAACTTGAGCAGGTCGCGCAGCCGCAGCGCCTCCTCCCAGGCATCCGCGAGGACGTCCGCCGCATCGCCCTCGGCAGCGCGGGCGAGCAGGAGCTCGGTGATCGCGCGATTGACGAAGAAGTGGACCGCAGCGTTGCGGTAGAAGGCCGCCTCGAGGTGGCGGTCCGGGGCGATGCCCCAGACGGTCTCCGGCCCATCGGAGAAGCGGCGCACCGGGCCGTTCGAGCAAAGCGCGTCGAGCGTGCGCTCGAGCACCTCCATGGTCCGGAGCTCCACGTCACCCGTCATCGGGAGACTCCGGTGGTCGACGTAGCGGAGCAGCGGCTCGAGGAGGCCCCGGATCTCGGAGAGAGTGAGGGCCCGGTCCTCCACGCCCAGGAGGGCCAGGGTGACGAGGGAGCTCGCCGTGATCGGCGTCGCGTTGCCGATCCGGTAAGAGACCTCGAAGGCGACCTTTTCGACGTCGTTGCTGCGCCGCGTCCCTGCCGCCGAGTGCTCCGCGAGCGCGTCTCGCAGCGACAGCGGCTCGCCGACACGGACGTACACGTGGCCCAGGCGACGCCCCTGTGCCCGCGCGTAACCCACCAGCCAACGGATCCCCTCGGCCGCCTTCTGTGCGCCGCGTTCCTCGGCGGCCATCGCGCCGACCTCGTAGAGCTGGTCGTAGACGATCGACACCGGCACGAGTTGGACGTCCTCGACGCCGCCCGCGCGGAATGCCTCGACCAGGTAGGACAGCAGTCCGTAGCGCGGCGGCCGTAGCTTCCCCGTACGTGAGCGCCCGCCCTCGATGTACCACTCGAGGTTGAACCGCTTTCGCATCAGGTACGCCATGTACTCGCGGAGCGCGAGCTTGTAGACCTCGTCGTCCTTGAAGCTGCGGCGGATGAAGACGTACCCCGAGCGGCGCGCGACCGGGCCGATCGGCCAGAAGCCGACGTTGATGCCACCGAGTACGTGGTTCGGCGGAAAGTCCTGCTGATGGAGCGCGGTGCGCAGCACGAGCGGGTCGAGATAGGAGCGGTGATTCGGAAGGAAGACGAGCGGATAGCTCCGGTTCATCTCCCGTAGTCGCTCGAAGCCTGCCTCGTCGACGTCGACCGTGTACGCCCGCGAGAGCCAGCGCCCGAACTCGCTCCAGGCGTCGATGGCCGCGCGGCTCTGACTGGCCACCATCTCCTCGATCACGGCCCCGGCCTCCAATGCCACCTCGTTCTCGGGCCGCCCGATTCGCCCGGCCAAGGCGGCGACCGCATTGCGGAAGCGCCCACTCGCCGTGATCTCCTCCGAGACGAATCGCGGCACCTTGTACTGCGTCCCGATGACGCTCCGCTCGGCCCGCTCCAGGGCCAGGGCGCCCTGGCGGCGGATGAAGCCTGCGAGCTCGCGCGCGTCGCCTCCACCCTCGAAGCGGTCGCGCAGCTCACTGACGCTCGCCGGCTCGCCCACCACCACCCGGCAACGGTCGGGCTCGCTGCGAAGGATGCGCCGCTGTTGCGCCTCCCGGGGCCGACGCGGGTTCCGGAAAGCCAGTAGATCGGTCAGCCGCGCCGCGCGCGCCCCCGCTCGCTCTCGCGGCAACCAGGCGACCTTGACCGGCGTCACCTGGGGGTCGCCGCCATCTCCGCCGAGCACCGCGGCGAGCCCCGGCCGATCCCCCGCCAGCACGCTGACGTGCTGCCTGTCCGGGTGCGAGCGGCGGAGCCAATCGTCCAGCACCTCGCGCTCCGTGGAGGTCGAGGCGAACTCGAGCACGATCCCCCGATCGGCTGCCCGGGTCATGACGCTACCGCCGCCTGGCCCACGGCCTGGACATTGGACTCCGACACGCTCCGGATTCTCCCAGCCACAAGCAGGCAAGTCCTCGGATGAACAAAGGCCGTCGCCTCAAGCCTCCGCGCTCCGCTTTAGCGCAACGCGGCAAGACCGCACATGCGTCCAGATTTCTCAAGAGGCTCCAGGAGAGGTCCGATGAATGGGGCGTCCCCGAATAGGACTAGACACTTATGTCCCGACGCCCAACAAGCCGCCTCGTGCTCGCCGCTGCAATCGCTGCAGCTGCGCTACTCCCATCGGCCCCCGTGGCCGCGGCGGCCACGTCGAACGACACCACCCAGTTCGCGGTCACCGCTGGGACGCTTGCGTTCGGCACCGCTCCGGATGTGCCGAACATGCCCGCCTTGACGCTGAACGGGCAGGCGCAGACCCTCAACGGTCAGATGGCCAGCTACTCGATGTCGGATGCAACGGGCAGCGGCTCGGGCTGGAACGTAAGCGTCATCGGCGACACAGCGGGGGGCAAGAGCGCGGTCTTCAAGCAATATTGCCCGAACGCGACCTGCGGCAGCGACTCGGGGCCCGGCTACGTGGCGGGCGGCGCGACCCTTGCCGCCAACTCGCTGACGCTCAACAGCACGGGCGCAGCCTTCACCGCCCAGAACGGGACGACCGGTACGGCCCCTACCCACCAGTGCGGCTCAGGCTGCAACGTCGACTCCGGCTCGCAGTCCAAGGTCGTCTCCGCCGCGGTGAACGCGGGAATGGGCACCTACCAGGCGAACACTTACAGCGCCACAAGCCTCGCGCTGAGCACACCGACCACGGTCAAGGGGTTGCAAACCAACGAGGTCTACCGCGTCGATCTCGTCTGGAGCCTAAACAGCGGGCCATGATCGGCCGATAAGGGTCGCGGGAGTCCCGTTCCCCGCCCGCATGACCTTCCGCCCCCCCTTCAAGCTCAGTGCGATCGCCGCCTTCGTCGCCGCGATCGCATGTCCGACCCCCGCATCGGCGGCCCTCGCGCCGCCCATGACCGTGGAGCTACACCAGCCCTCCGGACGGCCGATCAGCTACTTCCAGCTCGGGGCGCGGCCCGGGCGGAAGGTGTCGGCGGGCACGCTCGAGCTGCGAAACCGCCGCGCCCGCCCCATCACCGTGCTGCTCGACCCGATCGACGCGGTGACGGCCACGACACTCGGCTCCGCATATGAAGTGCGCGGCCTGTCGATCCACGGACCCGCGCGCTGGACTCGGCTTGCCAGGCGCCGGGTCGTGCTTGGAGCACACGCCGTGACCAACGTGGCCGTTGACGTCCTGCCGCCGAGGGGAACAGATGCGGGTGACTACCTGAGCGGTATCGGGGTGCAGGCTCGGGGACAGTCGCAGTCGAAGGCGCACGGGAATGTGGCGGTCTCGAGCACCGAGCGCTACGCGGTCGGACTGGAGGT
>JBJMLJ010000445.1:0-6461 GCA_045805365.1 Thermoleophilaceae bacterium | reverse complement strand
CACAGGTCTCAGTCGACGGAGTCATGCAGGCAAACGGCGGGCGGAACGAGGACCTCGACCCCGGAATGGAGCGCGGCGGATGGGCCAGGCCGCTGTTCGACGACGAGGCCCTGACGTTCGTCCAGCAGTTCTACCAGCGCGCCGACGCGTTCCTGTTCGGCCGGCGGACCTACGAGCTCTTCGCCGGCTACTGGGGCGTGAGGGAGGACCTGGAGGACCCCATCGTCGGTGCCTTGAACAGGCAGCCCAAGTACGTCGCGTCGAACACGCTCACCGAAGCGAGCTGGGCGAACACGACCGTCCTCTCCGGTGACCTCACGGCGGCCATCGGCGAGCTGAAGGCCAAGCCGGGGGGTGAGCTGCAGGTGCACGGCAGCGCCCTCCTGACACGGTGGCTGCTCGAGAACGAGCTCGTCGACGAGGTCAACCTGCTCACCTGCCCGGTGGTCGTCGGCCAGGGCATGCGGCTATTCCCGGACGCCGGTCCGGACATCGCGCTTGACCTGGTCGACTCGCGGGCCTTCCCGGAGGGCATAACGCTCCAGGTCTACCGGCCCGCCGGACGCCCGCGGTATGCGACGTGACTTAGGCGTCCTCCCGCTTATGCCTGGGCGAACCGATCCGCCTCCACCATGGGCTCGTCGGGATCGACGACTCCCAGGCTCTTGACGGTCTCGATCGCGCCGTCGCGGACCTGGCCGATGTACATGTTCATCCGAACGTGATGCTGACCGGGCACCATCTCCGCCGGGCCACCGGGCCCGGCCGCGATCTTCGCGTGGTCCAGGGCGCCGACCACGGCCGCCTGGTCGAGCGAGCCCGCCTCTCTCACGGCGGCCTCCCAGAGCTTCAGGCCGCGGTACATGCCTGAGCAGGCGCCCCCACCGGTGAAGATGGCGTCGCCCGGGTAGCGCTCGTTGTAGCCGGCGAGCAGCTCCTGGCTGAACGAATCGTCCGCGTCCTGGTAGTAGTCGAGGCAGCTGTAGAGGCCTTCGACCTGCTCGGCCGGCACGAGGTTCAGGCAGGTCTCGTCGAAGTACGTACAGACGAGGTGCCCAGCGAACCCGGCCTTGTGCAGCTGCTCGAAGAACGGCACGACCCCGGGCGGGACGATCGTGTTGAAGACCACCTCCGCGCCGCTGGACATGATCTTGTCCACGGTCTCGCCGTAGTCCATATGGTCGAGCGGGTAGTAGTCCTCTTCGACGATCTCACCGCCGCCCGCCGTGACGATCTGGCGGACCTTCTCGTTCATGATGCGCGGCCAGATGTAGTCGGCCGACGGGAGGGCGAACTTCTTCGCTCCTGTCTGCTCCATGAGCCAGGGAATCAGCGGGTCGACCTGCTGCGCCGGCACCGGGCCGGTGCAGAAGATGAGCGGCTCGGACTCCTGCCCCTCGTACTGCTCGGGATAGATGTAGAGCGTCTTGCCCTCCGTGACCGCGGAAGCCTTGATGGCCTGGCGGGTCGAGCTGAGGATGCCCCCGAAGATGACGTCGACCTGATCCTGCTGGACGAGCTTGGCACCGCAGGCTTCCGCGGCGCTGTCGGTCGTCTCGCTGTCCTCGAGGTGCAGCTCGATCTGCTGGTCCAGCAGACCGCCCGCGGCGTTCATGTCATCGATCACCATCTTGGCGACGTTGGCATCGGCGATGCCCATGAACGACATCGGGCCCGTCTGATCGGCGATTACTCCGATCTTGATCATCACGTTCCTCCGATCTCGGCGCCCGTGCTAGGCGTCGTAGCTGCCGCCGAAGTCGGCGACCTGGGGCGGAGCCTTGTGCCCGGCCTCCTTGAGGACGGGCGGGACATCGGGGTCGGCGACGAAGCTCCGCCAGCCCTCGTTGTCCCAGTCGAAGAGCACCCAGACCCGGTCGTCCTCGTTGGGATCCCGGAAGACCTGCGCGCCCTTCGATCCGTGCTCACGCCGCTTTTCGGCGCCCTTCGTGGTGAAGATGTTGAGGAAGCGGTCGAAGTCCTCGACCGTCGTCGTAGCCAGGAACATTTCTTTCCCTTCTATGCGAGTACCGACGCCGGGGCCCGACGCCGTCGGTGATGGCACGACTCTAACCGCATCGAGGTCCCCCTGCCAGGGGACAATTGCGTCAGCTCGCGGCGGCCTTCTCCAGCTGGGCCAGGACGTCCGGGCCTGTCAACGGGCCGAGATGGCCGGGGAAGACGATCTTCGGCTCGAGCGCCGCGAGCTTGCGGATCGACTCGCGCGCCTGCTCGGTGTCGAGGTTGTAGGCGTCAACGGGAACGGCCGGCGGCTGTGGCCGCCCGTGCATGTCGGTCATGTAGAAGCAGTCGGACACGAGCGCGACGCCGTCCGCGGCCCGCCAGAGCCCGATCAGCCCGGGTGCGTGCCCGGGCAGGTCGATCACCTCGAAGCCGGCCACCCGGTCGCCCTCGCCGACCGTGCCGTCGATGTGAACTGGACCGCCGTCCCAGACGAAGCGGTGCATGACGCCGTGGAGCAGACGGACGTCCGGAGGCAGCTCGTCGGTCCGCCAGTAGTCGCGGCCGCCGGAGCCCTCTGCCTGCTCGACCGCGTCCGGGTGGGAGTGGACCTCGGCCAGCGCTCGCAGCGCCGGCGCCGAGCCGCGGTGGTCCGTGTCGCCGTGCCCGAGCACGACTCGCGTGATCCCGCCGAGGTCCGCCGCGGCGGCGGCGATCGCCCCGGCCATCCCCTTCTCGCCCGCATCGAAGACGACGACCCCGCCACCGTCGTCGCGGACGAGGTAGACGTTCATCGTCCGGGTCAGCCCGCCCCGCAGGAGCCACACCCCGTCGGCGACGGCCTCCGGCGCGGCACACTCCAGGCTTCGCAGCCGGGGCCGGCTACGGATCGGTGGCGGGCGCTCCGGCGACGACCCGACATCGGGCCGATCGATCACGTTCACTTCAGACAGGCGAAGGATCGTAACTCCATCTCGGGGATCGGGCTCGCGCGGGCGGTTTGCCTTCCCGGGGGCCTGGGGATGGTGTAATCCGAACCGTTGTGACACGGAAGCGCATCGGGCTCTATGTGTTGTTGCTGCTTGCGCTGGCGGCGCCGGCGGGCTTGGCCTTCAGCGAAGCGGCATCGGCCAAGGTGCGGCGCGACTTCGTCGGCATCACCTCCGAGGACGCCTTCGCCGGTGGCAAGGGCTACCGGGCAAGGCAGCTGCGGCGCCAGTCGAGGCTGGGCATCGGCCTGATCCGTCAGACCTTCCATTGGCGCCGAATCGAGACCAGCCCGGGCGTGTACAAGTTCGGGCGCTACGACAAGTACGTGCTCGCCGCCGCTCGGCGGCGCATCCGAATCCTTCCGGTGCTCTTCGAGGCCCCGCGCTTCTACACGTCGAGCTCCGGGCGGGCGGCCTGTCCGCCCGGGAACCCGGGAGTGATGGGAAACTTCGCGCGGGCGCTCATCCGACGCTACGGGCCGGCCGGGAGCCTCTGGCGCTCACACCCGCGTTCCCGCAAGCTCCCGATCCGTTCCTGGCAGGTCTGGAACGAGCCGAGCCTGGGCCTGTACTGGTGCGGCAAGGCGAACGCCGTGGCCTACGCCGCGATGCTGAAGCGCGTAGGTGCGGCGATCAAGGCCGCGGATCCCGGCGCGGAGGTGGTCACGGCCGGCCTGCCGCCGAGCAAGCTGCGCTCCGCGGTGCCGCTCCGGCGCTATATCGGACAGCTCTACAGCGCGGGCGCGGCGGCCTCGTTCGACACGCTTGCGATCAACTCCTACTCCCGCAACGCCGGCGAGCTGCGGCGGCTGCTTCGCTCGATCCGCCGGCTCATGAACCGCCGTGGGGACCGGGGAGCGAGGATCTGGGTGACCGAGATCGGCTGGGGCGACAAGGGGCCGCGGAGCCGCTTCATCGTGGGGCGTCGGGGGCAGGCGCGCCGGATCAGCTCGTCGCTGGCCTATCTCCGCCGGGCCCGCGGATCGCTGCGGCTACGCGGGTTCGTCTACTTCTCGTGGCGCGACGGGCGCCCGTACGCGCCCCGCTTCAAGGACCTCTGGGGGCTGCATACCGGCCTGCTCACGAGGGGCGGCCGGAAGAAGGCGGCCTACCGCGCATTCCGGGTGGCGGTCCGGCGGATGCGCCGCTAGTCGACGGGCGGCCGCGGTCCCACGTCGGTTCGGCGGTCGGCTCGACCCGGATCGGTGGCTGCCCGCTTGAGACGAATCTCCTCCGGCGTCGGCTTGCGCAGCAGGAAGTAGACGAGCGTGCCCGCGAAGGGGAACACCACGACGACGAGGATCCACGCGGCCGTCGCCAGCCCCGAGAGCGGACGGCGAACTATGTCGACCAGGCCGATGGCCCAGACGATCAGAAGCGGCAGCAGGATGAATACCCAGACGAAGGTCGAGGCGGCGAGCAGCGTCACCGGATGAAGGATGCCGTAGTTAGTGTGTTCGCGCGTGGCAGACCGGGCCCAGATCGCGGCGACCGTCTACGGCATCCTCGCGATGCGATGGACCGGCCGGTTCGACGGCCGCCGGCTCGACGATCAGGTCTCGCTCGGCAGCGACGGTCTCGGCCTCGATTCGATCGAGATCGTCGAGCTGCTGCTCGACTGTGAGGAGGAGGTGGGACGCGACACCCATACCGAAGAGCTGCTCGAGACCGGATCGATCAGCGTCGGTCGCTTGATCGACCACCTCGCACGGCTGTGAAGGGGCGGCTGCTCAACGCGCTCCGGCTGTGGGCCGCCCGCTGGCCACACCTCGCGTTCTCTCTGGCACGCCGGTTCGCCTGGCTTCTGGCGCCGCTCAATCGCGGCATCTCCGAGGAGCGGCTCGCCGCGGTGTTCCCTCAGCTCGCCCCCGGGGCGCTGAAGGCCGCGCGCCGCCGAAGCTGGGGCAACTTCGTCCAGGCAGAGGCGCTCTCCGCCTCGTTGCAGCACGCCGACATCCGGCCGGCCGATCCGGAGATCTTGCCGAACCCCGGGCTCGAGGAACTGCGGCCGCCGCTGATCCTCGCCTCGTTTCACATCGGCCTGTTCCCCGCGCTGGGCGCCGTGCTCGTCCGGCTGCCGGGTGAGGTGCTGGTGGTGCATCAGGGGCGATTCGCCCCGCGCCCGGGCGTAAAGCTGGTGCTCAGGGGCGACGACGAGTGGGATCGCGCCTCGGCCTTCCACCACGCGGTCGCGAGCCTGCGGTCCGGCGGCTTCGTGTTCACCACCCTCGACGGCGGCTACCGAGACGGTGCCTATGAGGCCGGCGCCGTCGAGGCCCCGATGCTCGGGGGGACGATCTCCCTGGCGCGAGGCGGGTTCGCCTTGGCGAGGATCACCCGAACGCCGATCGTGCCGCTGGTCGCGCGCAGGAGCGACGCTGGCGTCGAGATCGTCTGCGGACAGCCCATTCCACCGGCCGACGAGGAGGAGGCGATGGCGGCCGCCGCGGCGCGCTGGCTGGGCGAGTACTTGAGCGAGTTCCCCGGCGAGATCAGCCGGCGAACGCTTCAGATCCTTCAGCCGCGGCCGGGCGGATGATCCCGTCCGACAGCATCGTGCGCAGCAGGTCGTAGCGCACCTTGCCGTTGGGGGTGAGCGGGACCGTCCTGGGCGCGACGACCACCACCTCGCCGGGCGTGAACCCCGAGGTGGCCGCGATCGCGCGCGACACCTCGACCGAGAGCTCCGTGGAGGGGCCTTCGTCGGCGCGCGTCGGTTCGATGACCACGGTGATGACCTCGCTCACGGCCGACGGAGCGGGCAGGCTGACGGCGGCCGCCAGCCGTACGCCGTCAACCTCCTCGGCGGCCTCCTCGAGCTCGCGCGGAGGGACGACCGCGCCGCCCCGCTTGAGCATCGCTCGACGGCGCCCGAGCACGTAGAGCTGGCCATCGTCCGCGAGATAGCCGACGTCGCCGGTGTGCAGCCAGCCGTCGCGCAGGCACTTGCGCGTCTCGTCGACCGCGTCGAAGTAGCCGGCGAAGATGTAGTCCGTCCGCACGAGGATCTCCCCCGGATCCGAGGCGTCGCCGGACGCTCGCACCTCGACCCCGGGCAACGGCGTGCCGCACGAGACGTTCCCGGAGCGATCCACGGTCAGAGGCTCGCCCAGGGGATGAGCGGCGACGCCGAGTGTCGTCTCCGCCAGGCCGTAGCCGGGCTGCACGACCGCGTTGACGCCGAAGCGTCGGTCGAACCGGTCGATCGTGGAGCCGCGCACGGGCTCGCCACCGTTGATGCAGTAGCGGAGCGACGAGAGGTCGACCGAGCCGGGATCGACCATGCGGCAGGCGAGGCGATAGGCGAAGTCGGGCGCACCGGTCATCGTGCCCCGGACGCGGGAGATGGTCCCGAGCCACTCCGGGATCGTGCGCACGGCCGGCGCCACGATGTGACAGACCGCGCCGTGGTAGACCGCCGCGATCACGAACTTGATCAGCCCCAGGTCGTGCCACGGAGGAACCCAGGCGACGAGGACGTCGTCCTCGGCCGTCTTGTCCCGGCTGTTG
>JBJMLJ010000444.1:0-3597 GCA_045805365.1 Thermoleophilaceae bacterium | reverse complement strand
CTCGCGTACGTCGACGACGAGCTGGGTTTCGACACGCGGATCAAGAAGCACCGCAGCTTCGGCGAGTCGAGCAGCGAGTCGGACGACATCGCGGACGACCCCGACATCGGCAGCGGCAACCTGACCGTCGACTACGTCGACAGCGTCTCGGGCAGGTTCAGCCGCGCACGGAAAAAGGTCTATCGCGGTCTGAGCGGCAAGTTCCACACCCGCATGACGATCCGTGACGGAAGCGGAGCCGCCGTCGAGAAGTGCGACTCCGGGACGGTTAGGTTCACCGCCACGCTGGTCAAGCGCTGAGACGGCGCTTCGGGGGTCAGCCCTTGTGTGTACCCGGCACCGAGCGTAGGGTCTTTACAAGACCTTTTCAGGGTACGGCGCTTTCGGGCTGGTCCCCAAGCGCGCCACATGGCCTCCCATGCAACGCCCCCGGCTCATCTGGTTGTAGACGTGCCGACGCTCGAACTCTCGGCCGGGTCGAAGGTGGCGGGATACCGGATCGAGGCCCTCGCCGGGCGCGGCGGCATGGGAGTCGTCTACCGCGCGACCCAGCTGGCGCTGAAGCGCCCCGTGGCACTCAAGCTCATCGCTCCGGACCTGGCTGACGACGACCGCTTCCGCGAGCGCTTCAAGCGGGAGTCGCTGCTCGCGGCCTCGATCGACCATCCGAACGTCATCCCCATCTACGAGGCGGGGGAGACCGAGGGGTCGCTCTTCATCTCGATGCGCTGGGTCGAGGGGACGGACCTGCAGACCTTGATCAGGCGCGGCGGCGGCCTCGAGCCTGAGCGGGCGGCGCGCATCGTCTCCCAGATCGCGGACGCACTCGACGCCGCCCACGAGCGCGGCCTCGTCCACCGGGACGTCAAGCCCGCAAATGTCCTGATCGCGAGCGGCCGATACGAGCACGTCTACCTCACGGACTTCGGCCTCGTCAAGCGGATCGCCGGCAGTGGCGACATCACCAAGAGCGGCGAGTTCGTCGGCACGATCGACTACATCGCGCCCGAGCAGATCCAGGGAAAGGGCAGCAACGCGTCCTCGGACGTCTACTCGCTCGGCTGCGTCTTCTTCCACGCCCTGACGGGCCGCGTCCCGTTCGAGACAGACAGCGAGATCGCGAAGATCTACGCCCACCTCAACGCGACTCCGCCGAGCCCGTCGACGGTCGTTGCCGGTCTTCCAGACGAAGTGGACACCGTCGTCACCCGTGCGATGGACAAGGACCTGGACGGGCGCTACAAGTCCGCGGGCGACCTCGGCAGGGCGGCGGTCGAGGCATCCGGGGTGACCCGCGGGGCGGAGACCGTGGCGTTGGCGGGCGCCGGGCTCGCCGAACGTGGCTCTCGCCGCCGCGCGGCCCTCTGGTCGATGGCGGCGCTGGTCCTCGCGGCGGGCGCTGCCGCGCTCCTGGCGCTGGGCGGCGTCTTCGGGAGCGGGGGCAGCGGCGACGCGAAGAGGTCCGCCGCGGTCGACCCCACGAGCGCACCCTTCCTCCAGGCCCGTGGCGGGCACACGATCTACGTGGTCAAGGCAGGGGCGAAGTTCGAGCTCCCCGGCGGGGAGCGATCAGCATTCGGGTACAAGCCGCGCAGCGTTCTCCAGATCTCATCCGCCGAGCTCCGAAAGGTCCCGAACATCCCGCGGGAGGGTTCGGTCGTGAAGTCCTACGGCAGCACGATCACCTGGGGCATCGCCGACCGCCAAAGAGTGATAACGACGCCACGCGGGAGGGACGTGGCCGTCCTCCCCAGCAAGGGTCTCGACCAGATCCCGGTGGCCCGCGGGGGCCGCACCACCTCGATCAAGCTGCTGTTCCCCTCGGTGGTGAGTGAGGGACAGCCGTTCTATCTGCGTGGCCGAGTCAGCGCAAACAAGGGGACCCCGAAGGGCGCGTGCGTCTTTTATCGGATCGCGAACCCGCCGGTAGAGAGGGCGAACACGCCGACGAACGGCGGTCGCTGCAAGGCGCAGATCCGGATCACCGGTGTCAGTCAGGTCCGCTATTCCATGCATTTCCTCGGCGCCCGAGGGTGGCGGACCTCGAAGACCTCCACCCCGGCCATCCAGGTCCTGGCCAAGTGAGCGCCGAGCCTTCAGTCATCCCGAGTCCACGCGCCGCCACGGCGGTCGAGCTCAAGGCCCACATCGAAGCCGAGCGCGCGGGGCATCCCTTCCTCGTGTTCAGGGACGGGAGCGCGCAGCACACGATTCTCGTGCTCCCCGATGAAGGCGAGCGGATGTCGGTTGGGCGGAGCACGTCCGCCGACCTTGCGCTGAGCTGGGACGAGGAGGTCTCGCGCGTCCACGTGGAGTTGATGCGCATCGGCGAGGAGTGGACCCTGTTCGACGACGGCCTCTCGCTCAACGGCTCGTTCGTCAACGGCGAGGTCGTCCGCGGCCGCCGCCGCCTCCACGACGGGGACACGGTTCGGCTCGGCGACACCGTGCTCCTGTTCCGCAACCCGAGCGAGGCGGATGCTCGTACCACCACGCCGAAGGGCGACTCCGGCCCCACGGTCTCCCTGTCCGAGGCCCAGGGGCGGGTGCTCGTGGCGCTGTGCCGGCCGTTCAAGGACTCGACCTCCTTCGTCACGCCGGCGACGAACGAGCAGATCGCGGCCGAGCTGTACCTGAGCGTCGACGCCGTCAAGAAGCACATGCGCGCGCTGTTCGAGAAGTTCGGCGTGGCGGAGCTGCCGCAGTACGAGAAGCGTGCCCGCCTCGTGGAGCGGGCGTTCGCCGGCGGGCTCGTCTCCGAGCACGACCTCTAACCGCTCGTCCACCTTGGTGGACGTCGGGTCCACCAAGGAGAGCCGCGCCGGCACCTTGGGTCTCTAGCCGGTCCGGCGCGTGGCCAAGACGATCGCCCGCGTCCAGAGGCGCCAAGAGCGGTCTCGTGCGGAAGGCGGACCCCGCCCGGCGACGACCGTCGCGGCGCCGACTTTCGAACCCAAGGGGGTTTCAGATGTTCTCCCGACTCATCAGTCACAAGGCGGCAGCGGGCGCGGTGCTCGTCACGTCGATCGTCCTTGCGGCATCGCTCGTGGGACCGGCCTTCGGTGCGCCGAGCCCGCTGTCGGTCGCCAAGAAGGCGCTGAAGACGGCCAAGAAGGCGAACAAGACGGCCAAGAAGGCGAACAAGACGGCCAAGTCGGCCAACAAGCGCTCGAAGAGCGCGCTGTCCAGCGCCAACTCGGCGAACAGCGCCGCCAACTCCGCCCATGGCGCGGCGGACTCCGCCGGAACCAAGGCCAGCAGCGCGCTGTCCAAGGCGGGCCAGGCGCTCGGGGTGGCTCAGTCCGCCGCGGCGCACTCGGGCCCAGGCGGGATTGGCTTCGGAACCGAGCCGACCGTGCCGAACGACGGCACCTCCATCTCGGACGAGGCAGTCTGCCCGACCGGATTCCTTCCGGTCGGCGGCGGGGTCGACGTCTACGACCCGAACGTCGATGCTTTCGTCACCGAGGGCATAGCGGTCACCCAGTCGTCCATCAATTCGACTCTCGATGGCTGGGTCGGCGCGGTGCAGGACACGGACAACTCCAGCGACCGAGTGCTGGAGGTCAGCGTGCAGTGCGCCAAGCCGAGCTCTGT
>JBJMLJ010000443.1:0-5198 GCA_045805365.1 Thermoleophilaceae bacterium | reverse complement strand
GCCGCCGCGCACGAGTACGCCGAGCGCTTCGCGGACGAGATGAACGTGACGGTTCTGGTCGACTTCGAGAACGACTCGGTGCGCACTTCGCTGGAGGTGGCCGACGCGCTCGGCGACAAGCTCTGGGGCGTCCGGCTCGACACCTCCGAGCGGATGGTCGACCGCTCGCTCTGGCACGACATGGGCGAGTTCAAGCCGACCGGCGTCACCACGGTGCTCGTCGAGCGCGTGCGATCGGCGCTCGACGCGGCCGGCCACGAGAACGTAAAGATCGTCGTCTCGGGCGGCTTCGATGCCGCCAAGATCCGCGCCTTCGAGGACGCTGGAGCCCCCGTGGACTCCTACGGCGTCGGCTCCTCCCTGCTCCGGGGCCAGAACGACTTCACGGCCGACGTGGTGATGGTCGAGGGCAAGCCGTGCGCCAAGGCCGGGCGGGGCTACAGATCGAACGGTCGTCTAGAGCGCGTGAATTGACTGGCGTAATAGGACGTTATTCGTACACTCAGGTCATGCAACGCGGCACGGAAGCCAGCGGCGGGAGGTCGGCATGACCGTTTTCGCAGTTACCTTCGACCAGGTCCAGAACTGGGCGCTCATGTGGCTGCCCATCATCTTCATGGGGCTGATCGCCGTGGCGATCATCTGGATGCTGCGGTTCATGCCGCGCACCAAGCCGCAGCAGATCAAGCCCTCCTCCGCGAGCGCCGTCACGTGGGCCAACGTGGCCGGTGTCGAGGAGGCCAAGGCGGAGCTGAGGGAGGTCGTGGAGTTCCTGCGCGACCCCAAGCGCTTCCGCGGCCTCGGCGCCAAGGTCCCGCGCGGGATCCTGCTTCACGGCCCGCCCGGCACCGGGAAGACGATGCTGGCCAAGGCCGTCGCGCACGAGTCGAACGCCAAGTTCTTCGCCCAGTCCGCCTCGTCCTTCGTGGAGATGTTCGTGGGCCTGGGCGCCCAGCGGATCCGGCGGCTGTTCCGCGAGGCCCGCAAGAACGCCCCGGCGATCATCTTCATCGACGAGCTCGACGCGGTTGGCGCCACCCGTGGGAACGACATCTCGGGCGAGAAGGACCAGACGCTCAACCAGCTGCTCGTCGAGCTCGACGGCTTCGCCGACCTGGACGAGGTCGTCGTCATCGCGGCCTCCAACCTGCTCGAGAAGCTCGACCCCGCGCTGCTGCGGCCGGGCCGGTTCGACCGCCAGATCTTCGTCACGCCTCCGGACCTCGCGGGGCGGCGCGAGATCCTCGACGTGCATACCGGCAGCAAGCCGCTCGGCGAGAACGTCGACCTCGAGATCGTCGCCCGGCAGACCGCCGGGCTGACCGGGGCCGACCTCGCCAACATCTGCAACGAGGCGGCGATCTTCGCCGGCCGGGAGCACCTCGACGCGATCACCACACGCCACTTCCAGGCCGCCCTCGAGCGGGTCATCGCGGGAATGCAGTCGCGGCGGATCATCACCGACCACGAGAAGCGGGTCGTGGCCTACCACGAGGCCGGCCACGCGCTCTGCTCCGAGCTCCTGCCCTCGGTGGAGAAGGTCCACCGGATCTCGATCATCCCGCGCGGCAAGGCGCTCGGCTACACGCTGAACCTGCCCGAGGAGGACCGCTACCTGAAGACCAAGGAGGAGCTCCTGGACTACCTGGTCGTGCTCCTCGGCGGCCGGGTGACGGAGCACCTCGTGTTCGGCCAGATCACCACGGGCGCGGCGGACGACCTGAAGAAGGTCCACGACATCAGCCGCTCGATGGTCACCCAGTACGGCATGGGCACGGAGCTCCAGTCGAAGCAGCTGCCGGCCGACGACTACTCGATGTCGGACGCGACCCGGCGCATGATCGACGAGGAGCAGCAGTACATCACCGACCTCGCACACCGGCGCGCGATGAAGCTCCTCGCCGAGAACCGGACGCTGCTGGAAGGCTTCGCCTACACGCTGCTCGACAAGGAGGTCCTCGAGCGCGAGGACATCGATCGCCTGATGGAGCGTTACGAGGGCTCGCTTGATGGCCACCGCTTCGTCCGCGAGCAGACCGGCGAGATTAAGCTCGCGGCGGCGGAGCGGGTCGAGGAGTAGCCAGTATCGTTGCGGCCCGTTTGTTCGGGGCCATCGATCACATAGGCGTTGCCGTCGAGGACCTGGAGGAGGCCGTGCGCCTCTACAGCGATCGGCTCGGCATGCCCGAGCAGCACCGCGAGACCGTCGAGGAGCAGGGAGTCGAGGCGGTGCTCCTCGAGATCGGGGACGGCCACGTCGAGCTCCTGGCGCCGCTGTCGTCCGAGACGGCCGTGGGCCGCTTCCTCGAGCGCAATGGCCCCGGGATGCACCACGTCGCGTACAGGACGGACGACATCGACGCCGCACTCGACGCCGCCCGCGACGCCGGGCTCCGCCTGATCGACGAGGAGCCGCGGATCGGGATTCGCGGCAGCCGCGTCGCGTTCGTGCACCCCAAGGCCACGGGCGGGGTGCTGACCGAGCTAGTCCAGCCGGCTGAGGGAGGGCACTGATGGCCGAGGAGTTTCGCCGCATCGACATCGGCTTCCAGGGCGGCCAGGTGCTGCCCGCGCGAGTCAAGCAGGACGACTACGACAAGCTGCGCAAGTCGCTCGAGGGCTCGCCCCCCGACGGCTGGCACGTGCTCGACACCCAGGATTCACAGGTGGCGCTCGACCTGTCGCAGGTGGTCTACCTCCGCGTGGACACCGAAGAGCAGCGCGTCGGCTTCTGAGCGATTCGCTCGATCTCCGTCTCCTGCGATTCGCGCGGACGCGCGGTCACCAGCCCGGGATCGAGACCGCGGTCGGACGCTTTTCGCGGCTCGGTGAGCACGGTCTCGGCTGGTACGCGGTCGCGCTGCTCGGCGCGGCGCTGGACCCGGCGCGGCGGCCGCTCTACCTGCGGGCGCTGCGCGCGACCCTGCTCGCCTTCGCGGCCAACCAGGCGATCAAGCTTGCGGTGCGGCGGCGCCGGCCCCGGCTCCCGGACCTGCCGCCCCTGACCGGCACCGTCACCGAGCTCTCCTACCCCTCGGCCCACGCGGCCACCTCGTTCGCCGCCGCCCGCAGCCTGTCGACGGCCCTGCCGGCCCTCGCGGTGTACCCCGTGGCCACGGCCATGGCGCTCTCGCGGCTCTATCTCGGCGTCCACTACCCCAGCGACAGCCTCGCCGGCGTGGCGCTCGGCGAGGCGGTCGCCAGGCTGGCGCCGTGAAGGTCGGCATCGTCGGGCTGCCGAACGCGGGCAAGTCCTCGCTCTTCAACGCCCTGACCAGGGCCGGGGCGCCGGTCGCCGGCTATGCGTTCACGACGGTCGAGCCCAACGTCGCCGTGGTCTCGGTGCCGGACGAGCGCCTCGACCGGGTGGCCGAGGTCGTGGACGCGAAGCCGATCGTGCCGGAGACGATCGAGTTCCGCGACATCGCCGGACTGGTCCGCGGCGCTCACCGCGGCGAGGGGCTGGGCAACCGGTTCCTCTCGCACATCCGCGAGACCGACGCCTTCGTCCACCTGGTGCGCGCCCACGAGGACGCCCAGGTGCCGCACCCCGAGGGCAAGGTCGATCCCGTGGCGGACGCGGAGGCCGTCGAGGCGGAGCTGCTCCTTGCCGATCTCGAGCAGGCGGAGCGCCGCCTCGAGCGCGTGGTCCGCGAGGCCCGCTCCGGCGCCAAGGAGGCGATCGCCGAGGAGAGCTGGCTGCGCGAGGTGGTCGAGGCGCTCGGCGCCGGCCGCCGGGTCGCGACCGTCCCGCCGCCGGAGGCGGCCCCGGACGCGCTGCGAAAGCTCAGCCCGCTCACAGCCAAGCCGGTGCTCTACGTGGCCAACGTGGCCGAGGGCGACGCGCTGGAGCCGCCCGCTTCGCTCGTGGAGCACGCCCGCTCGGCCGGCGCCCGGTCGACGGCGGTCAGCGCACGCCTCGAGGCCGAGCTGGCGGAGCTCGAGCCGGACGACGCCGCGGCGATGCGCGAGGACCTAGGCGTGCACGAGTCGGGGCTCGACCGCGTGGTCCGGGAGGCGTTCGCGCTGCTCGACCTGATCACGTTCTTCACCGCCGATCGGGACGCCGAGGCGCGCGCCCGGGCGATCCGCCGCGGCACCCCGGCGCGCCGGGCCGCCGGCGCCGTCCACACGGACATGGAGCGCGGCTTCGTCGCCGCGGAGATCGTGCCCTGGAGGGACCTGGTCGAGGCCGGCGGCTACTCGGCGGCGCGCGAGCGGGCGCTGCTGCGGGTGGAAGGCCGCGACTACGTAATCCAGGACGGCGACGTCGCCACCTTCCGTTTCACCCCCGCCTGAAGCCGGCTCAGTGTGGCAGAAATCGTCCGGTGAATGTCCTTGCTGCCAGAGGCGGCAGCGGCGATGATCGCTGCATGCGAAGAGTCGTCATCGTCGCCTTCGACGGGGTCCAGCCGCTCGATGTGGTCGGGCCCGCCGAGGTCTTCCACACGGCCACGCGGATCAAGCCGCCGGGCTACACGGTCGAGGTGGTGGCGCCGGACGCGACCCCGCTCCGGGCATCGAGCGTCTCGCTCGCCCCCGACCGTGCCATCGCCTCCTGCCGCGGACCAATTGACACATTGATCTGCGCCGGCGGCACGGGCGTGCGCGAGGCGGCGCGGAACGAGCGCCTCGTCCGCTGGCTGGCCCGGGCAGCGGGGCGCTCACGGAGAACGGCCTCGGTCTGCACCGGCGCCTTCCTACTGGCCAGGGCGGGCCTGCTCGACGGCCGCAGGGCGACCACCCACTGGTCGGCCTGCGCGACGCTGGCGCGCGGCTATCCGCGGATCGCCGTCGAGCCCGATCCGATCTTCGTCAAGGACGGCGACGTGTACACCTCGGCGGGCGTCACAGCCGGCATGGACCTGGCCCTGGCGCTCGTCGACGAGGACCACGGCCGCGACCTGGCGCTCGAGGTGGCCCGCTGGCTGGTCCTCTTCCTGCGCCGCCCCGGCGGCCAGGCGCAGTTCAGCGCCCAGCTCGCCGCCCAGGCGGCGGAGCGCGAGCCCCTGCGCGAGCTCCAGGGCTGGATCCCCGACAACCTGGACGCCGACCTGTCGGTGCCGGCGCTCGCGAGGCGCGTGGCGATGAGCGAGCGAAACTTCGCCCGCGCCTTCCGGCGCGAGGTCGGGATGACGCCCGCCGCCTACGTCGAGACCTCGCGGGTCGAGAGCGCCCGCATCGCCCTCGAGACCGGG
>JBJMLJ010000442.1:0-4154 GCA_045805365.1 Thermoleophilaceae bacterium | reverse complement strand
TTGTCAACTGGTTCACCAAGTCGCAGATCTACGCGGCGCCGGCGGCCATGCTCGCGGGGATGCGGGAGCGGCTTGTCTGGTTCCAGCACACGCTTCCGGGCGGCACCAACCTCGACCGGCCCGCCACGGCGCTCCCCGCCAAGGCGGTGGTCGCGACCTCGGAAGCCGGCGCCCGGGCGCAGGAGCGGATCCGGCCGAGGCGGCCCACCCGCGTCGTTCTCCCGGGGATCGAGCCGCCCGGTGTGACCGCGCCGGAGGAGTTGGCCGCCCTTCGCGCCCGGCTCGGCATCCCGCCCGAGCGGCGCGTCGTGGGCGTGGTCGGCAGGCTCCAGCCCTGGAAGCAGCAGCACCGCGCCGTCGAGGCGGTCGATCGCCTCCGCGGCGAGGGCCAAGACGTCCACGGGCTCCTGGTGGGCGGCAACGCTTACGACGTCGCGCCCGAGTACGAGCCCGAGCTGAAGCGCCTCGTCGCCGACAGCGGACTCCAGGACGCCGTCACCTTCACCGGCCACGTCGACGACGCCCACCCCTACATGCAGCTCATGGACGTCCTGCTCAACACCTCGTCGAACGAGCCGTTCGGGATCGTGCTGCTGGAGGCGATGGCGCTCGGGGTGCCCGCTGTGGCGTTCGACGCCGAGGGCGGGCCGCCCGAGATCCTCGACCACGGCCGTTGCGGGCTTCTTGCCCACCCCGACGACCCGGCCGACCTCGCCCGCCAGACCGCGCGTCTGCTGGACGACGAGCGGCTGCGGACCGGCCTGGTGCAGCGGGCGCGCGAGCGCTTCCGGGAGCGCTTCACGGCCGAACGGATGGTCGAGTCGCTCGAGCTGCTCCTGCTGGACCTGGCGCGGGCCTAGCCGCTGCGGCCGCCGGTCTCGGCGACGTCGGCGGGGGGCTGGTAGTAGCCGTAGGCCGGGTACTCCTCGGTCGGAGCGCCCGTCACGACGACGCCGACGGGGCGGGTGGGGAACTTGGCCAGGATCGACTTCATCGCCGTGGCCTGGTCCTTTGTGGTCTGCGAGTTGCGGATGCAGACGATCGCCGCGTCCACTCCAACCAGCAGCTCGAGGGTGTCGGCCACGGGCAGCAGCGGGCTCGAGTCGAGCACCACCCGGTCGTAGGAGCGGCTGACCACTGCCAGGAAGTCGTTGAACAGGCTCTTCTCGAGCAGCTCGGTGGGCGCCGACGTGGACGAGCCGGCCGGGATCACGGTCAGCAGCTCGCCCTCGTGCTTGGGATGGGGGGAGTTGCCGTTGAGATCCACGCCCAGCTCGACGGGGACGCCCTTGAGCACCTCCTCCACCTGAGCCTTGCCGAGGAGGTAGTCGGTCAGCCCCGGGACCGGCGGCACGCCGAGTCGCTCGGCCAGGCAGGGACGGCGGAAGTCACAGTCGATCAGGAGCGTGCGCGATCCGGCGGTGGCGTAGGCCCAGGCGAGCGAGGCGGCGATCGTCGACTTGCCCTCCTCGGGTAGCGCGCTGGTCACCGCGACCGAGCGGATGGGGCCGCTCCGCCGCAGGAAGTCGAGATTTCGCCTGAGCATTCGGAACGCCTCGACGTCGCGAGCCCAGGAGCGGTTCTTCCGGCCGCCGGTCGGGCCGGCGCTGCCCAAGGCGTCGCGGCTGACGCTCGCGAGCACCGGCAGCCCAAGGGTCGACTGTATCTGCGCGGGCCCGCGCAGGCGCACGTCGAGCGCGTCGCGGACGAAGGCGGCGATCACCCCCAGCACGAGGCCGGCAAACGCGCCCAGTAGGCCGTCGCGCACCGGGTGCGGACCGGTCTTCTCGCCCTTGCGCGCCGGCTCCTGGATACTCACCGGCTGGGCGATGTCGCGCAGCGACTCGAGCCGCGACAGGCGGGACTCGAAGTCGGCACGGATCGCGGGCGCTTGCCTGGCCAGCTTCTCCTGGTTGAAACGCCTGCGCTGCGACCGAGCTGCCGCGGCGTAGTGCCTCCGGACCTGGTCGGTCCTGAAGCGCTTGATCTCGCGGGCGAATGCGTTGGCGATCCTGGCCGCGAGCGTGGGGGAGTGCGCATCGGCGGTAACGACCACGAGCTGGGTCTTCTGCTCCGTCTGGACGGAGATCGCGTTGCGCAGGGAGTTGGTGCTCGCGCGCATATGGAGGTCGCGCCGGACGGCGGTGAGCACCTTGGGCTGCACGGCGGTCTGGGCGCCGGCGGCGGCCGCGAACTGCGCCGAGGGGCGCGCGTTCGCCGAGGCGCCGAGGATGTCCAGGTCCTCGGTTGGATCGCTGAAGGCGAGCCGGGCCTCGGCCGAGTAGGTCTTCTCCTGGCTGGCGGACAGGAAGGCCGTGGCGGCGCCGAACAGCACCACCAGGATCACCACCATCAGGCGGTTTTCACGCAGGACTCTCAGGTAGTCCCGTAGCGACGTGTATCTGGGCCCGTCCCCCACCGTTTCCCTTTGGTTCATCATCGAACGCGAGCCGGTTGCCCGGCGCCCCTCCTGGGCATCGGGCGGACGCGAGTCAGCGTAGCAACGCATTTCGGAGCCTGCGGCACCTACCCGGTCGGGAAGCGGAGCGCCCGGGGCGAGGGGCGATCTATCATCGCTCGCGATGGGGGCACCGGAGACCCCGGCTCGGCGTCTCGAGGTCGCGCGGACCCTCGCGATGGACGGGTTGGCGGCCGAGTTGGCGGCTGCCTTCAGGGCCGCGGACGTGCGCCCGATCCTGCTGAAGGGGCCGGCGCTGGCGCGGCTCCTCTACGGGGACGAGCTGCGCTCCTACGCCGACGTCGACCTGCTGGTCTCGAGCCGTGATCTGGAGACCGCCGAGGCGGTGCTCGACGGGCTCGGGTTCGAGCGCGGGCCGATCGTCGTAGAGCCCGACCTGGGGCTGCCGCACGCCTATCCCTGGCGGCGCGCAGACGGCAGCTTCGTCGACCTGCACCAGACGCTGGCGGGCGCAGGCGTGGCCCCGCCCGAGGCGTGGGCGGCGCTCGAGGGCCGGACCAAGGTTGAGCGGGTCGCGTCCACCGAGATCGAGCTGCTGGACGACCCGGCGCGGGCGCTGGTGGTGGCCCTGCACGCCTCCCAGCACGGAGCCGACGCGCCCAAGCCGATCGAGGATCTGCGGCGCGCGCTCGAGCTGTTGCCCGAGGACGTCTGGCGGGAGGCGGCCGGGCTGGCGGGCGAGCTCGATGCCGAGATCGCCTTCTCGTCCGGCCTGCGGCTCCTCGCGGACGGGGACGCGCTCGCGGAGCGCCTGAGCCTGCCGGACGCGGACCTCGTGGACGCCTCACGCAAGGCCGGCTCGTCCACCCGGCTGGCACTCGGGTTCAACCGGCTGGCGTCCACGCCGGGGGTCCGGCGAAAGCTGCTGCTGATACTCGCGGAGCTCGCGCCGAGCCCGGAGCACATGCGCTGGTGGTCACCGCTGGCCCGGCGCGGACGGGTGGGGCTCACCGCGGCCTACCTCCAACGTGCCTTGCAGTTCCTCTGGGACACGCCGCCGAGCGTCCTGGCCTGGCGCCGGGTCGCGCGCCGGCGGCACGCGCCGCCGGTGGCCGACGGCTGGTACCGGTTGCTCGAGGGGGCGCAGTCCCCGGAGGACGCACTGCTCGAGACCCCGGTCGTCCGGCGGCTCCCGAGCGCCGTGCTCGACCGGCTGATGGGCCGAGCGTTCACGCGTGGGCTCCTGCTGTTCGCGATCAGCATCGACCGCCCGGCGATCGGTGTGCAGCGGGAGGAGCCGGGCTGGGGGACGCTACTCGTGCTGCGGGCGCTGCTCGGGCGCCGGCGGAAGCTCGTCTCGCTCCAGCACATCGTCCATCCGCGCCGGCACCCGCTCCGGCGCTGGCTCCACGCCTGGGACCGCTGGGCCACCCGCCGCGCCCTCCTGCGCGGCCACGCGCTGAGCCGCGCCGATCTCGAGATGCTACCGAAGCACTACAGGCTGCCGCCCGTGCGCTTCGCCTACGTTCCCTGGCCGCTCGCAAAGCGGCCGCCGGCGCAGCTGCCTCCGCTCCCGGAGGAGCCGCTCGTCCTCGGCGCCGGCCGCGCCTACTGCGACTGGGAGACGCTGTTCGCCGCTGCGAAGGGAGCGGGATGGCCGCTGACCGTGGTCTGCGGCCGCCACGACCTCAGGCGCGTCCGCCGGCTGAACCGCGGGGTGGGGGCGAAGGTCTTG
>JBJMLJ010000441.1:0-2998 GCA_045805365.1 Thermoleophilaceae bacterium | reverse complement strand
TCCCGACGATCGTCGGCGACCTCGGCGGACTCGATCACATCTCGTGGGTCACGAGCGCGTTCCTGCTCGCGCAGACCGCCGTCACGCCGATCTACGGCAAGCTCGGCGATCTCTACGGGCGCAAGCGCGTGCTCCAGAGCGCCGTCGTCCTCTTCCTGATCGGGTCCGCCCTGTGCGCGCAGGCCGGCGGGATGACCGAGCTGATCGCATTCCGCGCGGTGCAGGGATTGGGCGCGGGCGGGTTGATCGTGCTCACACAGGCGGTGATCGGCGACGTCGTCTCGCCACGAGAGCGCGGCAAGTATCAGGGTCTGTTCGGCGCGGTGTTCGGCGTGGCGAGCGTCGCCGGGCCGCTGCTCGGCGGCGTGCTCGTCCAAGCCCTGTCCTGGCGCTGGATCTTCTACGTGAACCTCCCGGTCGGGCTGGTCGCGCTCGGGGTGATCGTGGTGTCGCTTCCGGCCACCCGGGGACAGGAGCGCCCGGTGATCGACTACCTCGGGGCCGGCCTGCTGGCCTCCGGGCTGAGCGCGGTGGTGCTCGTCGCGAGCCTCGGGGGGACGACCTGGGCCTGGGGATCGACCGAGCTCATCGTGGTGGCCGCGGTCGGCGTGCTCCTGCTCGTGCTGTTCGGCGTCGCCGAGCGGCGGGCGCCCGAGCCGCTCCTGCCGCTCGAACTGCTTCGCGACCGGGTCTTCGCCGTAGCCGGAACGCTGTCGCTGATCGTCGGCTTCGCCCTCTTCGGCTCGATCACCTTCCTGCCGCTGTACTTCCAGACGGTCGACGCGGCAACGCCGACGGAGGCGGGGCTCAAGCTCATTCCGATGATGGCCGGCCTGCTCACGATGTCGATCGTCTCCGGCCGGCTGATCTCGCGAACCGGCCGCTACCGGCGCTTCCCGATCATCGGCACGGCGCTGATGACCGTAGGGCTGGTGCTGTTGTCGCGACTGGACGTCGGGACCAGCGGCGCCGAGTCCGACCTCTTCCTTCTCGTGCTGGGCCTGGGGCTCGGGTCCGTGATGCAGGTGCTCGTGCTGGCCGTTCAGAACGCTGTCCCGTTCCGGATGCTCGGGGCCGGGACGTCCGGGGTCACCCTGCTCCGCGGCGTCGGCGGCTCCCTCGGTGCGGCGATCTTCGGCACGATCTTCTCCTCACGGCTGAGCTCGGAGCTCAGTGGGGCCCTGCACGGGAGGTTGGGCGATGAGGTCTCGCACGGAGCGAGGCTGAGCGGGTCTCAGGTGGCCCAGCTCCCGGCCGCGCTGCGGTCGATCTACGAGGAGGCCTATGTCCACGCCTTGAGGCCCGTCTTCCTTGCGGCCGCCGGCGTCGGGCTGCTCGGCTTTGCGGTCAGTTGGCGGCTGGAGGAGCGGGAGCTCCGCGATACGGCGGCCACGAGCACGGGCCTCGAGGACAGCCTCGCCGCGCCGCGCTCTCCGGACTCGCTCGCCGAGATCGAGCGGGCGCTCGCGCGCGCCGTCAGCCCCGAGCGCCGGCGAAGGTTCCGCGAGCGGGTGGCCGAGCGGGCCGCGCTGGAGCTCAGCCCCGGCGCCACCTGGGCGCTGGTGCGCATCGACGAGCACGGATTGGCGCGGGCGCGGTCCCTGGCCGCGGAGAACGGGGCGCCGCCGGAGCGCATCGCCGCGGCGGTCGACGAGCTGCGCCGGGAGGGCCTGATCGGGAGCGACGGCGGCGCCGGCCTGACCCCCGCCGGTCAGCGCATGGCTGAACGCGCAGTGGCGGCTCGGCGCGAGGAGCTGATGCGGGCGCTCCAGGACGAGCACGCCGAGCGCGACCCGCGGGTGACCGCGCTGCTCCACCGCCTGGCGGGCGAGCTGGCGGGCGCGCCGCCCTAGCCGAGCCCTGCGTACCAGAGCCCGAAGGTCAGCCCGAACAGCCCGAACCCCGGGATGAGCACGGTCCGGTAGAGCGGCTGGATCCAGGGCCGCGTGAGGACCCAGGCGAAGGCGGTGGTGCACAGCGCCATCGACACGAGCGACATCGGCGCGAACACGGCGAGTGCCGCGGCCGCCTCCAGCTGGCTGGGCAGCGCCGCGATCAGCAGAAGGACGACCGCGCCCGTGCCGGCCAGGCCGTGGAGCATCCCGATCGACAGGGCCTGCCGCGGGGTGCGCACGTGGCGGTGGCCGTGGCCTTTCTGGAGGTGGCGCTCTTCGGCCGTGTGGCCGTCCGGGTGAGAGTGGCGATCTACGCGGTAGTCGCCGCGCAGCCACTTGAGCATCACCCGCAGCGCGAGCAGAAGGATCACCACGCCAACGGCGCGCTCGGCGCCGTTCTCGAGCCAGTCCGGGAGGCTCGACTTGAGGAAGATCAGCGGCAGCCCGACGACCAGCAGCGTGCCGGCATGGCCGAGGCCCCACCAGGCGCCGAGGCGTGCGGCCCGCCGGGTGTCGCCGTCGTCGCTGGCGACCAGGGAGGTGACGGCGACGAGGTGGTCGGGATCGGACGCGTGGCGGAGGCCCAGGGCAAAGGCGATCGCGAGCGCCACGAGCAGCGGCGCGCCCGAGAACAGGCCGGTGAGCCAGGCGTCGATGTGCTCGAAGGGGCGGAACAGGAAGTCGAAGTTCATACGCAGTCCTCGCAGAGACCCACCAGGGGATAGTGATTGAAGCGGGGCAGAAGCCCGAAGCGGGAGCGGACGGCGTCGCGGACGTCGTCCAGCGCTCCCGGCGGAACCGGCCGGAGCGCTCCGCAGCGCTCGCAGACAAGGTAGTCGCGCTCGCGGCCCGCGAGGGCGTAGAGGCCGGGGCCATGAACGAGGTGGAAGTGCCGCACCAGGCCGTGGCGCTCGAGCGTCTCGAGGTTGCGGTAGACCGAGGCGAGGTCCGAGCGCGGAAGGCGGCCGCCGAGGCCGTCGGCGATCCGCTCGGCCGATACCGGCTCCTCGGCCGAGAACAGGGTCTCGAGCACGAGCCGACGGGCGCTCGAGGCGCGCAGGCCCTGCTCGCGGAGGGCGTCGAGCGCGCCCTCGAGCGTGGAG
>JBJMLJ010000440.1:0-2399 GCA_045805365.1 Thermoleophilaceae bacterium | reverse complement strand
GACGGTCGTCGTCGCAACGGTGGACCCCGACCTCGGCCACCGCGGCCAGGCGTCGTTCGTCGTCCCCAAGGACACGCCCGGCCTCTCGCAAGGCAAGAAGGAGGACAAGCTCGGCATCCGGGCGTCTCACACGGGCGAGGTCGTCCTCGAGGACTGCCGCGTGCCGATGGAGTACCTGCTCGGCGGCCAGGAGAAGCTCGACCGCAAGCTCGAGCGCGCCCGCTCGGGCCAGTCGAGCGGCGCCTCCGGCGCGCTCGCCACGTTCGAGGTCACGCGCCCGTTCGTCGGCGCCTCGGCGCTGGGCATCGCCCAGGCCGCCTACGAGTGGACGCTCGAGTACCTGGAGGACAAGGTCGAGGATGGCGTGCCGCTCATGGAGACGCAGCGGATCCAGCAGACGCTCGCCGACGTCGCCACCGAGATCGAGGCCGCCCGGCTGCTCGTTTGGCGGGCCGCCTGGATGGGCCGCAACGGCATCCCGATGACCGGGGGCCAGGGCTCGATGTCCAAGCTCAAGGCGGGCGACGTGACGATGTGGGCCACGACCACCCTGATGGACCTGGTCGGCCCATACGCGCAGACCACCGACTGCCCGCTCGAGAAGTGGTTCCGCGACGCCAAGATCTACCAGATCTTCGAGGGCACGGCCCAGGTGCAGCGGCTGGTCGTCTCGCGCATGCAGCGGCGCGACTACCAGGAGAAGCTGAAGGAGGCCGCGGAGGTCCTGGAGACCGCCGCCGCCTAGGCGACGTCCCGCCAGCCGCCCGGCGTTGGGCCGCCGCGAGGCTAGGGGGCCAGCTCGTAGAACCCGTCGAGTATCGGCGCGGTGTCGGGGCCGCCCGCGATCGACAGCGTCACGAGGCCGTCTTCCCGCTCGACCGACAGGTCGAGGAAGGGGCAGCACTCGCGCTCGCGGCGGGCGAGGTCCTCGACCTGCTCGGCGACTCCCGGCTCCGCCCGGAAGCGCAGGCGCACGCGCCCGTCCTCCCGCTCGCGGCCCGCGAGCGCGCGCCCGGCCAGCTCGCTGAGCTCGTCGCCGCGCTCCGACAGCTCGGCCGCGCTGAGCGAGCATGCGATGGTCCTATGCTCCGCCATCATGGTCCTTCCGCTGGCCCATGTCGGCAGCGGTACCTGGGCACCGCTCCAGCTCCTGCCGCCCACCGCGGCGATACTCGGCTACGCGATCCGGTCGCGGACGCTCGCGGCTCACGGCCGGCCGGTGCCGCTGCGCAGGCAGCTCTGCTTCGCGGCGGGCATGTTCCTGATCTACGCGGCGCTCGTGTCTCCGGTCGCGCACCTGGGCGGCGAGCTCGTGCTGGCCCACATGGTCCAGCACCTGCTCATGGCCGACCTGGGGGCGCTCCTGATCGTGCTCGGCCTGACGGGTCCGCTCCTGCAGCCGCTCCTGTCGCTGCCGTACCTCGGCCGGCTGCGGGTGCTCGCGAATCCCGCGGTGGCGCTGCCGCTCTGGATCGTCGACCTGTACGCCTGGCATCTACCAGCGTTGTACCAGGCGGCACTCCACAGCCAGGCCGTGCACGCCCTCGAGCACACGAGCTTCGTGTTCTTCGGGATCACGATGTGGATGGCGCTACTGGGCCCGCTGCCGCAGCCCGAGTGGTTCGGCAACGGCGCCAAGCTGCTCTACATCGTCGGGGTGCGGCTCGCGGGGGCGCTGCTGGGCAACGTCTTCATCTGGTCGGGCAGCGTCTTCTACCCCGACTACAACCGCGGCGAGGCCTACTGGAACATCTCGCGGCTGAACGACCAGGGAATCGCCGGGACGATCATGATGATCGAGGGGAGCATCGTCACGATCGTGCTGTTCGGCTGGCTCTTCATGAAGACCGCCCGCGAGGCCGAGGAGCGCCAGCTGCTGCTCGAGTACGCGGAGCGGAACGGCCTCGAGCTGAGCGAGGCCCGGGCCGCCAGGGCGGTCGGGGCGGGCCGGGGCGCCGAGCTGCGACGGCGGCTCGAGCGAACGGCTGCCGGCTCGGCGTGAGACGGGCCGCCGCCATCGCGCTGCTGTTACTCGGACTGAGCGGCTGCGGAGGCGGTTCCGACAAGTCGTCGCCGCCACCGGCGCCGCCTCCCGACAAGGAGGTCATTCGCGGCTGGCTCGCCGCTCTCGACGCCGGCGACTACGTGGCGGCGGGGTCGTACTTCGCCAAGAACGCGCTTATCCAGCAAGACCAGGTGTACCGGCTGAAGACCCGCGACCAGGCCGAGGAGTTCAACCGCGAGCTGCCCTGTCGCGCGAACCTCGGCCCGGTGAAGGACGAGGGCAAGACGAGCATCGCGGTGTTCAACCTGCGCGCCGGGCCCGGTGGGCCCTGTCACGGCAGCACCAGGGTGCGGTTTAAGATCGACGCCGGCAAGTTCGAGGAATGGCGTCAGCT
>JBJMLJ010000439.1:0-1796 GCA_045805365.1 Thermoleophilaceae bacterium | reverse complement strand
CTACGCCCACGGTGATGAGCGGCGGCCGGGTGGCGATCACGGACAACGCCGATCCGATGGACGTCGTCGTCTATCGCAGCGGCGGCGGGCAGGAGATCTGTCAGCAGCCCGTCTTCTCAAAGGGGGCCTCCGCCACCGACCAGTCGCTGATCGCCGCGCGCAACTCGCTCGTGGTGGAGAACAACTATGGCTACAAGGTTTCGACGACCGAGAACGGCGGCAGCAGCAGCCCCGGAATCGAGCGGGTCGACCTCCTCCGTCGCGGCGGCTGCCGCCGCGTCTGGCACAGCGACGAGATCGCGCCGTCGGTCGTGCCGAAGCTGTCGGTGGAGACCGGGCTCGTCTACACGTACACGAAGCCGCCCCGCTCTGACGGCAAGGACGCCTGGTACTTCACCGCGCTCGACTTCTGCACGGGGCGGACGGCCTACAAGCGCCTGACGGGCGTCGGCCTCGGCTACAACAACCACTACGCGCCGGTCACCCTGGGCCCGGACGGCACGGCCTACGTCGGGGCGATCTCGGGGCTCATCTCGCTCCGCGACAGCCGCCGGCCGACCGGCCCGCCATCGTCCGATCCCCAAGGCTGCCGGCCCAAGCCGCGGGTGGCGCTGCGGCTGCGCTACCACCACGGACTGGACCGGCGCGGCCGCCTCTGCGCCACCGGTCGCGTCCGAGCCACGATCCGCGGCCGCGATCGCACGCGCATCCGCAGGGTCGGGTTCGCCGTCGGCCACAGGCGGCTGACGGACCGGCGGGCGCCGTTCAGCCGGATCGTCGACCGAGGCCGGAAGGGCCCCCGCAGCCGCATCCACCGCGTTCGAGCGAGGGTGCGCCTGAAGGACGGCCGTGGGAGGCGGCTCGTACGCCGCTACAGGGTGTGCGTGGGCGGTTAGCCTGCGCACCGTGGAAGAGACCGAGCTGCGGAACCGCCTCCTGATCGCAGCCAACACCTGGCGCGAGGTGACGCAGGAGCCGCTGCCGAAGATGCCGCCGGGCGATCCCGCGGAGCAGGTGGTCGGCTTCGAGCTCAAGCTCGTCGACCTGCTCTGCAGCCAGGCGACACCCGAGACCGCCCGGCAGGTGGCCGACCGGACCTGGGACCTCGTCCACGACCGCCCGGATGGCGATCCGGTGAAGAAGAGGGTCACCGAGTGCCACGAGGCGCTCGCCCGGCTGTCGGCCCGTGGGGGCGAGGCCTGAGCTCGAGCCGCCGCCCGACGTAATCTTTCGCGGGTGAACGGCATGGCGGAGCTGTTCGATCGGCGGGTCAAGGCTCGCTCGCTTGCCTACGTGTTCACGGCCGGTGCGGCGCTTGGGCTGCTGACCCTGGCCTTCCCGCACGAGGAGAAGGTCCAGGACGTCAAGCTCATCGTGCTCGCGGTGGTCGCGGTGGCGATCGCGGTCGTCTTCTACAGCCAGGCCGATCGGGTGACCGACTGGCAGCTCCACGCCGCCCTCGCCGCCGGGACGGTGATCCTGACCTTCGCCAACCACTACACCGGCCCCACGGCGCTCTACCCGATCATCTACTCCTGGGTCGCGCTCTTCGCCTTCTACTTCTTCGACCTGCGCGTCGCCCTTGCCCAGGTGGCGTTCGTCGGCCTCGCATACGGCGTGCTGCTGATCGTCGACAACCCGCCGAGCCCCGTGGTCCGCTGGCTGCTCGCCGTCGGCACGCCCACGGTCGCCGGTCTCCTGATCTCGAGCCTGCTGAGCAGGGTGCGCGAGGAGACCGGCCGCGCCGCCACGCGCGAGCGGGCGCTCAAGGACAGCGAGGCGCGGACGCGCCTGAT